>JAAELR010000043.1 GCA_024226455.1 Paracoccaceae bacterium | reverse complement strand
CGACCTGAAGAGCCACTATCTCGCTCACCAGACCTTTGCAGACGTCGACGCCCTGGATAACGCCATAGAAATCGCCGTCACCGACCTGAACAATGAAAGACAATAACATCCGTTGGGGAAGCCGGGAATCTCTGCTTAGCCCAGCAGACCGAATAGCCCGTCTACCCCTTGGGAATTCTGCAACAATGTCAGCGCCGCGCTCTGTCCGGCGGAAACGCCACTGCCGACCTGCAATTCGGACCGCAACAGAAACAGCCGCACCAGATCCTCACGTGCGTCGGCATCCGCAAACTGAGCCACCTCGCCTGATCCGAACCGCGCAGCGGCCTTGTCGCGAAAGGCCGATAGCTGCTGGTCGAGGTCCAGTACGCCAATCGAGGCGGGCAGGCCCAGCGCGGTTTCAAAGACCTGCCGCACCGCCGGCTGCCCCATCACAAGGAACCAGCGTCCGTCTTCGGTGGTGTCCTTGCCGGTGATGTCCTCCAGCGCACGGTCGAGCCCCATCGCCAGTCGCATGTCCTGGTTCTGGTCGCCCACGGCGATCTCGAACTGACGGTCCTGGAAAGCCGCGGTGATTTCGGCGGGAAAATCGGACAGCACGGTCCGCGGGGTGTCGAAATCACCGAAACCGAAGGCTTTCGCAAACTCAAAGTACCGCTTGTCGGACAGCCGGTTGCCCAGAGCGTCCGCGTCGAGGGTCCCGTCCTCCAGCACTTTCTGCAGGAAATACTTGTTGTTGATATCCTCGTCCAGACCGAAGGCACCGAGCGCCACCTGCAACAGGCGGCGGTCGGCGACGAGATCTTCGGCGCTGGAGATGCTGGCGATGTTTTCCTCGAAATACGCCACATCACGGGTCATTTGCGTCGAGGCGTTGAACGCCTCTTGTTGGGTCGCGCGCGTGTTGGTCAGAAAGCTCCAGCCCGCATAGCCTCCGGTGGGAAGAACCGGTTGAAAGCTCATTGCAGGCGGGCCGCCAGCAGGCGTTCCTCACGCGGAAGCAGGCCGCGCAACGCTTTCAGTGCCTGATAGTACTGCGTATCAATCACCGCCTCTGTGGCGCCGGAAAGCAGCGCACGGCTGTCGGGATCGGTCAGGACCTGGCTGAGCTGCTCGATCCCGCGCAACAATTGCAATTTGGCCTCTTGCGGATCCGCGTCGCCCGACAGCACAAGCTGCACAATGTAGCAGACCCGGCGAACCGGTGTGTTCACCTCTTCTGGATGGATAGCGTCGCGCAGGCGCAGGATGTTGGCGTTCGGCGTGACGATAGAGAGGCGAGAGCGGCGGTCGCCGTTCTCGATCACGGCTCCGTTGATCAGGACCCGCTCTTTTGGTCCGAGTTTCAGGACAAGGCCGCTCATGCTGCTGCCTCCTGCTGGCGCAGGCCGCGCATGACGGTTGTATTGATATCAAGCAGCACGTCTGCCGAGGCGCTGTCTTCAAGTACCCGCGATGAATGGTGCAACGTGAATTCGGCGAGATAGAAGATCTGGGCACGCAGAGCCTGCGGCAGGGCGTTGTCGCCATCTGCGACATTGGCGGCGAGCAGGATCCAAAGCCGACGGTTGTCGTGCAGGGCCGCGGCCAGATCTCTGAAGCCAGGCTTGCCGCGGGACAGTGCCGCCTTCATGCGCCCGGTGATCTGGGCAAAGACGTCGTATTCGGTGCTTTGATGGGTGCGGATCGGGGTCTTGGCGGAAGAATAGGCCGTTCGGGCCATTTCAAGAGCGTTCACGTCGGGTCCTTCCAGAGGGAGCTAGGGTCATGTGGGGTGTGTTTGTTCCTCGGGCGCACGGAGAACCCGCGCGCCCGAGGTCACGGCCCTTACTGGAAGAGCGACAGAACAGACTGCGGCGCCTGATTGGCGATCGACAACGACTGGATACCCAGCTGCTGTTGAACCTGCAGGGCTTGCAGACGGGCCGAAGCCTCTTCCATATCCGCATCCACCATTGACCCGATACCGGCCTTGAGAGAGTCCATCATCTTGCTGACGAAACCGGTCTGGGTATCGATCCGTCCCTGATCTGAACCGAAGGACGCCGAGGCGTCGATCGCCGTCTGGATCATCGTTTCGATGTTGGCCAAGGCCGCATCGGCATCAGAATTGGTCGTCACGTCGATATTGTCGAGGCCGAACAGACCACCCGAGGCGGTTCCGTCCTGGGTGACGCTCAACGCCAGCGTCTGGGCACCGGTATCGTCATCGACGGCGAGCGACCACTGACCGGAAGTGCTGTCATACTGCGTTTGAGTAGACACCCCGGTGGGCAGGTTCGAGTCGATGGCGGTCTTCAGACCCTTGACCACATCCTCCATCGTCTCGCCCTTGCCGGCGATGTAGTTGAAGCTCTGCGACGCGACGGTCACCTTGTAGCTGTCGCCTTCGGAGACGCCCGCGGTTGTCGAGAAATCGATGGTCTCCGCGCGTTGCTCTATCGTGGCCGAGTCAGGGTCGGTCGGAGCCGAACCCGAACCGTTGATATCGGTCATCTCGAGGTTGCCGTCAGTCGTCGAGCTGAGCGATATCGCAACGGAGTCGAAAGAGTTGGCGTTCGCGATGTCCAGAACACCGGCCACGTTGCTGGCCGAAATGCCATCGAGTCCAAGCGCGTTGATCGCACCGGTGAAGTGGTCGGCAAGGTCGGTCACGGACTCGGTGCCATCGGCCGTGTAGGTCAGAGTCGAGCCGTCGACATTGACCTCATAGACATGGCCGTTGGCAATACCTGTGGCCAGGAAGGTCAGTTCAGCGGTCTTGCCGGTAGCAGCGGTCGTTGTGCCCGAGGCCGCAGCCGCACCACCGGGCGCGGTGACCGAGCCGTAATCGGTGACCGCCCCCACCGCGGTGACGCCGACGACTCCGGCATCCGTGGACAGATCCTGCCGCGCAACGGTGATGTTGCTTGCCGTCACCGTGCCATCCGAGGCGCGGTCCAGCGAGGACAGGATATTCACGTCCGCGGTCCCGGAAAGCAGGCTCAGCCCGTTGAACTGAGCCGCACCGACGATCGAACTGATCTGGTCACGCAGGGCGACGATGTCGGTCTGGATCTTGTCCCGATCGACATTCTCTTCCTGTGCGGCAACGATCTTGCCTTTGATATCGGTCAGCAGGTCAGTCACGGTCTCGGCAGCGTTGCGACCGACGGCGACGGTGGACTGCCCTAGCGAAAGGCTTTCCGAGATGCCCTTGAAACCCTTCACGTCAGATTCCATCACTTTCGAGATGGCCCAGATCGAAGCGTTGTCCCGCGCGGTGGCAACGCTCTTGCCGGTCGAGATTTCGTTTTGTGTTTTCGACAGGTTGCTGTTGATGCTCTTCAGCGTCTGCAGAGCTACCATTGAGCTTGTGTTGGTCAGAATACTGGACATTAGTCTTTCCTTTGTCTGCCGACGCGTTTTGCGCCGGATGGTCAGAAATCGCCCCTATCGGGCGGGTGTCGATGTCGTTCTGACAGCTGCGGACCCCGAGATATCCCACGGCGCGCCACCCCCTTGGGTGCGGGTCCGTTTTCGGACTAAAAAGCAAAGAGAATGTGAAAATATCTGGGCATCCGAAAGGCGAATTGCCTAAAATTCTTAGTTAACACAATCTGTTAAGCACGATGGGCGGGCCGGATTGTTGGCCCGCAGATGGCCGATCTCCGGCCAGATGCGTCATAGGTACTGAGTTCGGTTACCGGGTGCCGCATTGCGTCGAGCCGGGCGCGCGCGGCCTGAACCCCGGCACGCATCGCTTCCAGCAGACGGTTGTTGCGCTCGGTGTTGGCGCGCAACCGCCGCAGGGTTTCAAGGTCCGGGCTTTGCAGCACTACCGCCCGTACCAGGCGATCCTTTTCCGTGGCCATCCGTTCCAACACGTCGAAACGTCCGCCCAGCACGGCCTGACGTTCGCGGTCCAGCATGTCTTGCAGCGCCTCGCCGGGCAGCGTGCGGTCAAACAGCCCCATCGGCTCTCTCCTTCAGTGTCTCGAACAACAGTTCGGCCAGGCCGATCCCGCCTGCCTTGACAATTTCCTGTGCCTGGGCATGACGCAGGAACGAACTGAACTGGTCTTCGCCAGAGCCACCCCCGAACTCGTCGCGCGGTTTACCGAACCCCGCTGATTTCAGCATTTCGGCCAGAAAGGTCGCCTCGAGCTCTTGCGCGGCCTCGCGCAGCCGTGCCTCTGTGGAGGGTGGGCGCGGCGTCTGTACTTTTCCAAGTGGCGCTACGGTTTCCATTCAGGGCTCCGTCAAATTTAAACCAGTTCCGTCCGTCTTCCCGCATACTGGTAAAGATGTCGTAACTCTTTTCCGGCAATTCTCGCTGAAACGGCGGCAGAATCCCCGGAAATGGCGATGCAGGCACATATCTTCGACTTCTTCATATCGGGCCAGACGGCTTCGAAACCGGCCAGCGGCATGCAAGGGCCTGAACCTGTGGATGGTTCCGGGCAGGCCGATTTTCGGATGCACTTCGATATCTCCGGCCTCGCCATGGGTACCGCAGCACCGAGCACTGGCCAGTTTGCCCTCCCCGAGGCAACAGTGACCCTGGCACAAACCCTGCCGGATGCCCCGCCAGAGCAGCAAGCGGTCGACACCGGCGTAGCAGACCATGTGGCCACGAAAACCTCACCGAACACCGCCACGCCCGTCTTCTTAGACCCGGCGGGTGCCACGCTGCCATCAAACGAACCCTACCTCACCCTCCCGCATGCGTACGGGCTTTCGGGTTTTGCTCCGTTGTCTGCAAAAGAGATCCCCCTTGATGCGGGACTTCTGCCGGTGACGGGCCGGGAACCGGGTGCCGGGACAGTTTTGGGCATACTACCCGGGTTTGGGAAGGCCGTGTTACCGCCAAAGGTATCCGGCCCCGCACCATTGGGACCCCTGCAGGCAGTTTTCCAGAATCACGCTGCGGCGCCAGGCCCATTTGTGCAAGAACCCGATGCCATGGTTCCGCTGGCGCCTGCCCGGGAGGGAGGCGCCCAGAACGAGCGTTCTGTGGACATCCCGGCCTTCCCCACGGCGGAAAGAAACGCCAACCGGAACCCGGCGACATCAGCTCCTCCGCCACCCGAGCCGCCAGTTTCCGCCAATCGATTGCTCGCGACCAGCAGCACCGTGCCTGGGGTTACCCGGTATCGCCTGACACCTGGCACACCGGCGCTTCAGGCAGACACGGTACCGCCGCCGGGGCGTAGCGTTGACTCGCGATCCGCAACGCGACCATACCTCTCCGGACCAGAGAGCACCCACCTTCCGGCAAGCCATTCAAAGGTGCTGCTCCAGGCCCCCAGCCGGTCACCGACAGTTCCGATCACAAGCATACAGTCCGGATTGGTCCTGCCGGTAGCTGCCGAGACCGTCGCAACGTCGCCAAAAGAACCCCCGGCCTCTGCATCTTCCACAGCAGCGCCGGTGGTTTCGGTGAAATCACAGGCTGGCGCCATCGAAATGGAAACGGCGGCGCATCTGGTACAGGGTCGTGCCGGACCGGTGGTGTCACGTGGCAGCCCGGCGGGTCCGGCCATTGTGTCTGGCGAAGGTCAATTCGCTGTATCGCCGAGGTTGGCACCGGTCATGGCTACCTGGGCGCCCGATGACGGGTTGTCCGCAGAAGTCCTGGCGCGCCGTGAGACCCCTGCACCTTCTACCTCTGCACTGGCGGCCGCGCCCTTGCCTGCCGCGCCCTTGCCGCTTCTCATTTCGACCGGTCTCTTGCCACGTGACACGCGCTCTGCCGAGACCGACGCGGTGATTGACGGCGCGACCGAATTCACCGCCGGCGCCGGCGCCACGACCGAGTCACAGGCTGCGGCTGCGCGCGCGCAGCCGTTCCGGGGCCCGCCGCCGCATTTCGCCGTCCAGCAGATAGCTGACATCGCCCGCCAGCTTCCTGACCGCCCGGTAGAGATTTCGCTGAACCCGGAAGAACTGGGCCGGGTTCGAATGACGCTGGCGCAGGGTGATGGCTCGATCTCGGTCGGTCTTGCGATCGAGCGGGCGGACACCGCCGATCTCCTGCGCCGCCATATCGACATGTTGACCAAAGAGTTCCGTGACCTGGGCTTCAGCGACATCTCGTTCAACTTCACCGGTGGCGATGCCCGACAGAACAGCGGCCAGGACGCCCAGGACGAGGCCGGCGTGAACCGGCTCGATCCGGTTGCGGATGCGCCATCGCTGGCGCTCGCCCGTACCGAACTTGCAGACGGCCGCATCGACATCCGGCTCTAGATCAGAGGATCAGCGACCCATGGAAATCACCGCCTCCACCCCAACCGCCATTGCAGCGGCAAGCAATTCCACCACCGACGCCCGAGGCGCCATCAGCTCGGATTTTGAAACCTTCCTGAAGATGCTGACCACGCAGATGCAGAACCAGGACCCGCTGGACCCGGTCAAGTCCGAGGATTTTGCGGTGCAGCTTGCTACCTTTTCCAGCGTCGAACAGCAGGTTCTAACCAACGACCTGCTGGAATCGCTTGGCGCGCAGATGGCTCTGACGGGGATGTCACAGCTTGCCAACTGGGTCGGGATGGAGGCGCGCGCGCCGGTTGCGGGGTATTTCGACGGACAGGCGATCACACTTCTGCCCGATCCGAAACTGACCGCCGACAACGCAGAGCTTGTGGTGCGTAATGCTGCCGGTGCAGTCGTACAACGCCTGACAGTCCCGGTATCGGATCAGCCGTTGCAGTGGACGGGCATCACCGAGACCAGCGGCACACTGCCGGACGGGTTATATGACTTCACGGTCGAGAGCTATTCGGACGGAGTGCTGGTTTCGACCGACCCGGCAGAGGTGTATGCCCAGATCGCCGAGGCGCGGGTGGAAAACGGCGAGACGGTGCTGGTCACAACCGGCGGCGCGACTGTGGCTGCCGACGCGGTGACCGGCCTGCGCGACCCGCTGCTGGTTATCTGACGCGCGCCTCACCGCCTTGCGGGCAGGGTTTCGCGACCTGACCCGGGGCGAAGCCACCCGCATCGACAGGACACCCCGTCACCCGGCCTGCGGTCTTTCGACGTAAAACCCCGTGCCGCTGCAACGGCCAGGCATACCGTCAGAGCAGATGTCCGAGCCAGACCGCAACAAGCGCCAGTGCAACGCCGGTGGCCAGCCACGAGAGTTTCTGCTGCACCGGTACAATGGGAGTTTTGGGGGCATCTTCAGACCGGCCCACGAGAGCGGCCTCGGCCAGTTCCGGCAATCTGGGCCCGAAACGGGCGATGACACGCATGGTCCTGGCAAGATCGCCAAGCAGCGCTCGCGGGCCGATATTCTGCTTGATGTAACCTTCCACAATGGGCTGGGCGACCTGCCAGATGTTGATATGCGGATCCAGCGACCGCGCTACGCCCTCGACCACCACCATGGTGCGCTGCAGCAGGATCAACTCGGTGCGCGTCTCCATGCCGAAGCGCTCTGTCACCTCAAAAAGATAGCTGAGTAGCCGAGCCATCGACAGCCGGCTGGCGTCGAGCCCGAAGATCGGCTCTCCGACGGAACGCAGCGCCCGGGCGAACTCGTCGACATCCTGACCGGCGGACACGTATCCGGCCTCGAAATGCACTTCGGCAACCCGGCGGTAATCCTTGCGGATGAAGCCGAACAGGATCTCGGCATAGACCCGGCGAGTGTATTCGTCGATCCGCCCCATGATACCGAAATCGAGCGCGATGATATCGCCATTCGGGGCGATTTTCAGGTTGCCCTGATGCAGGTCGGCGTGGAAATAGCCGTCGCGCAAGGCGTGGCTGAGAAACAGTTGCAGCACGCGCTCACCGAGCGCCCGCTTGTCGTGCCCTGCGGCGTCGATGGCAGCCAGATCGTTGGCGGCAATGCCCTCGGCCCAGCCCAGGGTCATTGCCCGGCGGCCCGACAGAAACCACTCTACCTCGGGCACCTGAAAACCGGCATCCTCGGCAGTTGTGGCGGCAAATTCCGCCGCGGCGGCGGTTTCCATGCGCAGGTCCAGCTCTCCGGCGACGACGCTCTCGAAATGCACGATCACATCATGCGGATGCAGGCGGCGAGAGGCAGGCGACAGAAGCTCGATCGTATCGGCAGCGAAATAGAAGGCGTCGATATCCTTGCGAAAGGCCTTCTCGATCCCGGGCCGCAGCACCTTTACGGCTACCTCACGCCCTCCCTCGGCCAGACGGGCGCGATGAACCTGCGCAATCGAGGCTGCGGCCACCGGCCCGGAGAACTCTGAAAACAGCTCTTCGACCGGTCGTTCCAGTTCTTCGGCCACCGTGCGCTTGGCTTGCTCGACCGAGAACGGCGGCAGCTTGTCCTGCAAGACCTGCAATTCTCGCGCCAGTTCGTCGCCCACCACATCCGGGCGCGTCGACATCAGTTGGCCGAATTTGATATAGGCCGGGCCCAGCGCCGTCAGAGCGCGGGTCAGCGGCGGCAGGTTCGGGTCGCCCCTGAGGCCGAGCCAGGCGAAGGGCCAGCCGATGACACGCGCTGCAACGCGCAAGGAGGGTGGCGCATTGAACGCATCGAGCGCGACGCGCATTGCGCCGGTCCGCTCCATCGTTGCGCCGGTGCGAACCAGCCGCCAGATATTGTGAGGCCCGCGCAACCCTAGATCTTCCAGCCCGAATGCAGCGCCGCAACACCCATGCTCAGATTGCGGTACTTGGCATTGGCGAACCCGGCCTGGCGCAGCATGGCCAGAAATGTCTCTTGATCGGGAAACTGGCGAATTGATTCGACGAGGTACTGATAGCTGTCGCGGTCATTCGCGATCAGCTTGCCCATCGCCGGGATCACATTGAAGGAATAGAGATCATAGAGCTTTTGCATCCCGGGGTTGGGAAGTTGCGAGAACTCCAGCACCATCAGCCGCCCGCCGGGGCGCAGCACGCGGCAGGCTTCGATCAGCGCCTCCTGGGGCCGCGTCACGTTCCGGATGCCGAAACTGATGGTGTAGACGTCGAAACTGCTATCTTCGAACGGTAATTCCATGGCGTCGCCGACCACCCAGTTCAGCCGGTCCGGCATTTTCTCTGCCTCTGCCCGTTGCTGACCGGAAATCAGCATGGATTCGGTCATATCGCAGACCACGGCGCTGGCTCCGGGTGCGCGCTTGAGAAACCGGAACGCAATGTCGCCGGTGCCGCCGGCCACATCCAGCAGCCGCTGGCCGTCGCGCGGCGCCAGCCAGTCCATCATGGCGTCTTTCCAGACCCGGTGAACGCCTGCAGACATCACATCGTTCATCACGTCGTATTTCGACGCGACCGATGTAAAGACCCCGTGCACCCGCCCGGCCTTGTCAGCCTCTGGGATGGTCTGGTTGCCGAAATGGGTGGTTTTCTGTGTCGTGTCTGGCATCAGCCCTTGCCGCGCTTGAAAAACTCACCCTTCTTATAGAGAGCCCGGGGTCCGCTGCAATCGGCCCCATCGCCCGGGAGTGTCCTGAATGCCCGAATTACCCGAAGTCGAGACGGTTCGTCGCGGGCTTTGCCTGGCGATGGAGGGTGCGGTGATCGCCAGTGCGGATGTCCGCCGTCACGATCTGCGCTGGCCGTTTCCCGACAACATGGCAAGGCGGTTGACCGGCCAGCGGGTGAATGGGCTGAGGCGGCGGTCGAAATACATTCTGATCGACCTGGCCTCTGGCGAGACGCTGATCATCCATCTTGGCATGACCGGCCGGATGCTGGTTTCGGGCGATACCCCGGGGCAGTTCCACCACCGCCACCCGGCGCCGGCCAAACATGACCACGTGGTGCTGGACATGGACAACGGCGCGCGCATCACTTTCAACGACGCCCGCCGGTTCGGCGCAATGGATCTGGCGCCGACCAGTACGGCAGAGACGCATTGGCTGCTGGCCGATCTTGGCCCCGAACCCCTGGGCAACGCCTTTCACGAGGATTATCTGGCCAAACGACTCAGGGGTAGGAACACACCCATCAAATCCGCCCTTCTCGACCAGCGAGTCGTTTCCGGGTTGGGCAATATTTATGTCTGCGAGGTGCTGTATCGCGCGCGGCTCTCTCCGAAGCGCAAGGCGGGACAGATTGCCGAGGCGCGAGTTCAAGGCCTGGTCCCGGTGATTCGTCAGGTCCTGGCTGATGCAATCGAGGCGGGCGGGTCGTCCCTGCGCGACTACCGCCAAGCCGATGGAGAGCTTGGATATTTCCAGCACAGCTTTGATGTCTACGACCGCGAGAACCAGCCCTGCCGCACCCCCGGCTGCACCGGCTCTATCGCCCGGGTTACCCAGTCAGGACGCTCAACTTTCTTTTGCCCGCAATGCCAAAGATGACTTGATCCCTGCCTTGGCAGTGGTATGAAATCTGACGGACGGGCAACAATCAAAGGCAGTCAAATGGCCTTCAAGACGCTTATAGCAGACGTCGAGGACCACGTTTTTCTCATCAAACTCAACCGACCGGACGCAATGAATGCGCTGAACACAGAGCTGGTCGGCGAACTGAATTGTGCGCTGCGCGAGGCAGAGGAAAACGAAAAGGTCCGCGTGATTATCATCACCGGGTCGGAAAAGGCCTTTGCCGCCGGCGCCGATATCAAGGAGATGTCAGAGAAAACCTATGTCGATGTCATCACCGAGGATCTGTTCGGTTCGGTGACCGAAGAGTTTCAGCGCCTCCGCAAGCCTGTCATTGCCGCGGTGTCGGGCTATGCGCTGGGCGGCGGCTGCGAACTGGCGATGATGTGCGATATCATCATCGCGTCCGACACCGCCAAATTCGGCCAGCCAGAGGTCAATCTGGGCGTCATGGCGGGCATTGGCGGCTCGCAGAGGCTGACCCGCTTCGTCGGCAAGGCCAAGGCGATGGACATGAACCTTACCGGGCGTTTCATGGACGCCCAGGAGGCAGAGCGCAGCGGTCTTGTCAGTCGTGTGGTGCCCGCCAAGAAGCTGATCGAAGAGGCCACTGCGGCGGCGCAGAAGATCGCCGAGAAATCGATGATCTCGGTGATGGCGATCAAGGAATCGGTAAACCGCAGCTACGAGACGACGCTGCGCGAGGGGCTGCTTTTTGAGCGCCGCATGTTCCACGGGCTGTTCGCCACCGAGGACCAGAAAGAGGGCATGGCCGCATTCCTCGACAAGCGCGAGCCGCAGTTCCGCGACAAGTAGCGGGAAATTAGAGGTTTTCATGGGCTGCAATCTTGGCTATATGCCCCGGTCATACATGCGCGTGCAGCCCGCTCTGGCTTGAATTGTCCCACGGGTGATCTGCCCAGAACCGGGCTTGGCTTCGCGTTGCAAACATGAACCGAACCGGAATAAAGGTCTGAAAACCCATGGCTAATTCGCCCCAAGCCAAGAAGCGCGCGCGCCAGAACCTGCGCCGCCTTGCTGTCAACAAAGCCCGCCGTTCGCGGATTCGCACCTATCTTCGCAAGGCCGAGGAAGCCATCGCTTCGGGCGACAAGGATGCGGCCCTTAGCGCGGTACGCGCCGCTCAGCCTGAACTGATGCGCGGTGTCTCCAAGGGCATTCTGCACAAGAACACCGTGGCGCGCAAAATGTCGCGGCTCAACAACCGGGTCAAGGCGCTCGGGTAATGCGATTCACCCGATTCTGACGAGTCAAGCGCGCCGCCCCGGCGCGCTTATTTTTTTCCGCCTGTGGTTTTTTGGGCGCGTATTGAGCGGCGCTCAACGGCTTACAGGATTCGGGTTTGGCAAAGCCGGGAGTCAAGCGGCAAGATCGGTTGCAGCGCTCTGGATCCCGTTGGTACCCTCACCCCAAGCGATTCACTAGTCCATTTGGGGGACATGCGGGTGACGCGGGACCGTACGGGATGCATCGTGCACAAGCGATGCCCCGACGCCGACATCCAACGGATGTTGCGGCCCTGTTTCAACCGGCTCCGGCTGCGGTCAGAAGCTGCTCTGACCCGGCAATCGGCGCCAGTGTTCCGGTCTTTCGGCACGTTGTCGTGCGTGTCTGGTCCGGATCATTTCATGTCTGTCCAACTCGCCTGGACGGCTTTGCCTGACACCCGCAAACCTTGCGGAAGAGCAGGCCGGTCGTTTCCTGGGCGAGGCTGCCACGACACCGCCCTCCGGTATGCCACCGGCAAAGCTGCTGGGCGATGACCAAAGGCGAGTTGTGGACTGGAGGTCGGCGAAGTTGTTCGCTACCTGCGGCTTTCAACCGCAGGTGCGACACGGTCCGATGTCGGGCCGGGGATAAATAACATAGACGGGTCGGAAAAGAAATGAACCAAGACGCTTGGGGCGAGTTGCGGGAAGAGCTGAAAGACACGGTCGGCGGCAACAACTACACCAACTGGATCGAACCACTGGAATTCGTTCGTCTGGAAAACGGTGTGGCGACCTTTTTCGTACCTACCCATTTTATGGGTGACTGGGTACTGCGCAATTTCGGCGACAGGATTCTGCAGGCCTCGGCTTCGGTCGGGTTCCCTGTGACCCGGTTGCGGTTCACCGTGCCCAGGGTTGCCAGACCTGCGCCCGCCGCCCGGCCGCGGCCCACGGCTCAGATTGCCATCAGCGACGATCTCGACCTGCCCGGCGCGCCGCTTGATGCGCGCTTTACCTTCGACCGCTTCGTCGTCGGCAAACCCAACGAACTGGCCCATGCCGCGGCGCGGCGCGTGGCAGAGGGCGGCGAGGTCACTTTCAACCCGTTGTTTCTCTATGGCGGCGTCGGGCTCGGCAAGACCCATCTGATGCATGCCATCGCGCATGAATTGCGCAGCCGCAGCCCCGAGTTGAAGGTCGTCTATCTTTCGGCGGAACAGTTCATGTACCGCTTTATCCAGGCGCTGCGTGACAAGCAGATGATGGACTTCAAGCAGCTTTTTCGCTCGGTCGATGTGCTGATGGTCGATGACGTACAGTTCATCGCCGGCAAAGAGAGTACCCAGGAAGAGTTCTTTCACACCTTCAACGCGCTGGTCGATCAAAACAAGCAGATCATCATATCCGCCGACCGGGCGCCGGGCGAGATAAAGGACCTTGAGGACCGCATCAAGTCGCGGCTGCAGTCGGGGCTGGTGGTAGATCTTCACCCTACCGACTATGAGTTGCGACTGGGTATCCTGCAGCAAAAGACTGAACAGCAGCGCGGTCAGCATGGCAACATCCCGATGGCAAACGGAGTGCTGGAATTCCTTGCGCATCGTATTTCCACCAATGTCCGGGTGCTGGAAGGCGCGCTGATGCGGCTTTTTGCCTTTGCCTCGCTGGTCGGCAAAGAGATCACCCTGGATTTGACCCAGGACTGCCTGGCCGACATACTGCGCGAGGCCGACCGCAAGGTCACCATCGAGGAGATCCAGCGCAAGGTCAGCGAGCATTATAACATCCGCCTTTCCGACCTGATCGGCCCCCGCCGCGTAAGGAACATCGCCCGCCCCAGGCAGGTGGCCATGTGGCTGGCCAAGCGGCTGACCACGCGTAGTCTGCCAGAGATCGGTCGCCGTTTCGGCGGGCGCGACCACACCACGGTGATGCACGGGGTGCGCAAGATCGAGGAACTGAAGGCACAGGACAGCCAGATCGCCGAAGATCTGGAACTTCTGCGCCGCGCGCTCGAGGCCTGAAAGGGCGGTCACGCCCTCGGTTTGGTGCAACACAAGCGAGAAGAGCCCGCAAGGGCTCGACAAGCGCCCCTTGACGCCCCCCGCAATCGCGCGTTCAGTCCAGAAAACGCTTGAGCCGGGGCCCAAAACCGTTAGGTTTCACCCCCCGGGCGGAGAGAAGGGTCGAGGGCATGAAGATCAGCATCGAGCGCGGAACGCTACTGAAAGCGGTCGGGCAGGCACAATCCGTCGTCGAACGGCGCAACACTATCCCGATCCTGGCCAATGTGCTGATCGAGGCAGAGGGCGACACGGTCAGTTTCAGGGCCACCGACCTGGACATCGAGGTAGTCGACAAGGCCGCCGCACAGGTCGAACGCGCCGGCGCCACCACCGTCAGCGCCGTGACCCTGAACGAGATCGTGCGCAAGCTGCCCGATGGTGCGCTGGTGCAATTGGCCGACGACGGCGCCAGCGGACGGCTGAATATCGAGGCCGGGCGGTCGCAATTCCAGCTGGCCACCCTGCCCCGCGAAGACTTTCCGGTGATGGCGTCGTCAGAGTACCACGCCAATTTCTCTGCCCCCGCGCCGGTTCTGCGCCGGCTTTTCGACAAGTCGAAATTCGCCATCTCGACCGAAGAGACCCGGTATTACCTGAACGGCATCTACATGCATGTGGCAGAGGTCGACGGTGGCAAGGTGCTGCGTTGCGTCGCCACCGACGGCCACCGCCTGGCCCGCATCGACACCGACCTGCCCGCCGGCGCCCAGGACATGCCCGGCGTGATCGTGCCGCGCAAGACGGTTGGCGAGCTGCGCAAACTGCTGGACGACGACGAGGCCAGCATCGCGGTCAGCGTTTCCGAAACCAAGGTGCGATTCGCCACGCCGGCGATCACGCTGACCTCGAAGGTGATCGACGGCACCTTCCCCGACTACACCCGTGTCATCCCCGTCGGCAACACCCGCAAGCTCGAGGTCGATGCCGCCGAGTTCGCCCAGGCCGTCGACCGGGTCGCCACCGTCAGCTCGGAACGTTCGCGCGCGGTCAAGCTGCAGCTGGACGAGGACCGCCTGGTCCTGTCGGTCAACGCCCCCGACAGCGGTGCCGCCGAGGAAGAACTGGCCGTGGCCTATGGCGACGAAAAGCTCGAGATCGGATTCAACGCGAAATACCTGCTTGAAATCGCCAGCCAGGTGGACCGGGAGAACGCCGTGTTCATGTTCAATTCTGCCGGCGATCCGACCCTTATGCGTGAAGGCAACGACACCAGCGCGATCTATGTCGTCATGCCGATGCGCGTTTGATCCGGCTGCGCCGGATGCCTCCGGCGGAGGTATTTTCAAAGAGAAGAAGATGGGGTCATGGCTGAACTGGCCCTCCACGAACTGACCCTTTCCCATTTTCGCAGCCACAAGGCGGCGCGGCTGGAACTGGATGGCCGCCCGGTCGCGATCTTTGGTCCGAACGGTGCCGGCAAGACCAATATTTTGGAGGCGGTGTCGCTGTTTTCCCCGGGAAGGGGGTTGCGGCGTGCCGCCGCCGACGAGATCGCACGGCGGCCAGAGGCGTTGGGCTGGAAGATCACCGGGATCCTGCGATTACTGCACCGGTCTCATGAACTGGCCACCTGGGCCGAACCGGGCGCCGCCCGGCAGGTCACGATCGACAGCAAGGCGGCGACGCAGACCGCTTTGGGGCGCATCGCGCGCATGGTCTGGCTGGTGCCGTCGATGGACCGGCTGTGGATCGAAGGGGCCGATGGGCGGCGCCGGTTTCTGGATCGGATCACGCTCAGCTTCGAGCCGGTCCACGCCGAGAACGCCCTGAAATACGAAAAAGCCATGCGCGAACGGAACCGATTGCTGAAAGACCATGTACGCGACCCACATTGGTACGCGGCGTTGGAAAGCCAGATGGCCGAAGCGGGTTGTGCCCTGCAGGCCAGCCGCCGCGTTGCGCTGGCCCGGCTGGCCGGGGCGCAGGCCGGGGCCGAGACAGCCTTTCCCGCCGCAGATCTGATGCTGACCGGCGCCGAGGGCAGCGAAACGCCCCCGGGCGCCGCAGAATTCGCCCGTGCGTTGGCTGACAACCGTCAGCAGGATCTTTACGCGGGGCGCACGCTGATCGGGCCGCACCGCGCCGACATTGACGCCGTCTATTCCGCCAAGGGCGTGGCCGCGAGACAATGCTCGACCGGTGAGCAAAAGGCGCTTTTGATCTCGCTGATCCTGTCAAACGCCCGAGCGCTGGCGCAGGATTTCGGTGCCCCGCCTGTCCTGCTGCTGGACGAGGTCGCTGCCCATCTCGACGCCACCCGCCGCGCGGCTCTATACCACGAGATCTGTGCGCTGGGCGCCCAGGCCTGGATGACCGGCACCGGGGCAGAGCTGTTCCGGGATCTGGGCGGCAAGGCGCAGCGGCTGGAGGTGACCGAGGCGGCCGGCGTCTCGGCGATTGCAAAGAGGGATTGAGCGATGATGCTGAGACTGCTGATCATGTTCCTACTGGCGGCGCCTGTCACGGCAGAGGAGGCGTTTACTCCCAGCGGCGATTGGGCTGGCACCGGCTATCAGAACGGTGACACCTGGGCCATGGAGGTTCAGTTCGTTCCGGGCGGCGCGCGAGTGGACTACCCGGACTTTCCCTGCGGTGGCGTCTGGATTCTCGACCCGGACCTTGCTGCCCCCACAGGCGTGGAATGGTTGACCTATGGCCACCAGTTTTGCCTCGACGGGCTCAGCCTGCGGCTGACCCGGTCCGGCCCGGAACTGGTGGTGCGGTGGTTCGACAAAAGCGGCGCAGAGATCGCCCAGGCCCCTTTGTCGCGCGCAGTGTCGGGCAAGACGGGCGGCGGCAGGAAATAGGAACCCACCATTGACCCTGGGCGGCTGGAACCTGGCGCTATATGCGGGCGCGCTGTTCATCCTGTTCGCGACACCCGGACCGGTCTGGGTGGTGCTGACGGCGCGCACGCTGGCGGGCGGGTTTCACGCGGCCTGGCCGTTGGCGTTGGGTGTGGTGGTGGGCGATGCCATCTGGCCGCTGGTCGCGGTGCTGGGCGTCAGCTGGCTGGTGGCCACCTTCGCCGGGGTCATGACGGTTCTGAAATGGGTGGCGGTGGCGATGTTCGTGACGATGGGGCTGCTGCTGTTGCGAAACGCCGGCAAATCCATCGCAGGCGACAGCCGCCTGACCCGGCCCGGCATGTGGGCTGGCTTTGTCGCCGGCATCGCGGTGATCCTGTCGAACCCCAAGGCGGTGCTGTTTTACATGGGCGTGCTGCCGGGGTTCTTCGACCTGACGCAAGTTACCGGCCCCGACATCGCGGCCATCGTGTTTCTGTCGATGCTGGTGCCGCTGGTCGGCAACTTGATCTTCGCGCTTTTCGTCGACCGTGCCCGCCGGTTGCTGACCTCGCCGACGGCGCTGCGGCGATCCGGCATCGTGGCGGGGTTGTTGCTGATCGGGGTTGGAATCGTCATTGCCGTGACCTGATCCCGGGCAGCACGGGCGACACCAAATATTGTGGCCCGCGCGTGACAATCCCCTAAGAAACCCGTATATCATCCCCAGAATAACCAAAGGTACCGAGCATGGCCGAACCAGCCCGCAAACCGGAAGAATACGGCGCGGAATCTATCAAGGTTCTCAAAGGACTAGAGGCTGTTCGCAAGCGGCCCGGAATGTATATCGGCGACACCGATGACGGCTCTGGCCTGCATCACATGGTGTATGAGGTTGTCGATAACGGCATCGATGAGGCTTTGGCGGGCCATGCCGATCTGGTTACGGTAAAAATACACGCCGATGACAGCGTCTCGGTCAGCGATAACGGGCGCGGAATTCCGGTGGATATCCACTCTGAAGAGGGGGTGTCGGCGGCAGAGGTCATCATGACCCAGCTGCATGCGGGCGGCAAGTTCGACAGCAATTCCTACAAGGTGTCGGGCGGTCTGCACGGGGTCGGCGTGTCGGTTGTGAATGCGCTTTCCAACTGGCTGGAGCTGACCATCTGGCGGGACGGCAAGGAACATAACGCCCGGTTCGAACATGGCGAGACCGCCAGGCATCTGAACGTGGTCGGCGACGCCAACGGCAAGCGCGGCACCCAGGTTCGGTTTCTGGCCTCGCTGGATACATTTTCCAACCGCGACTATGTTTTCAAGACGCTGGAAAACCGGTTGCGTGAACTGGCCTTCCTGAATTCCGGCGTCCGCATCACCCTCGAAGACGAACGCCCCGCTGAACCGCTGAAGACAGAGCTGTTCTACGAGGGCGGCGTCAATGAATTCGTCCGCTATCTCGACCGGCACAAGCACCCGCTGATCGAGGAACCGATCTTTATCCGCGGCGAACGCGACGACATTATTGTCGAGGTCGCGATGTGGTGGAATGACAGCTATCACGAGACGGTTCTGCCCTTCACCAACAACATCCCGCAACGTGACGGCGGCGCCCATCTGGCGGGTTTCCGCGGTGCGCTGACGCGGTCGATGAACCTTTATGCCGGATCGTCCGGTATCGCCAAAAAGGAGAAGGTCAGCTTTACCGGCGACGACGCGCGCGAGGGGCTGACCTGCGTGCTGTCGGTCAAGGTTCCCGACCCTAAATTCAGCAGCCAGACCAAGGACAAGCTGGTCAGCTCCGAGGTGCGCCCCGCCGTCGAGGGGCTGATGAACGAAAAGCTGGCCGAGTGGTTCGAAGAGCACCCCGCCGAGGCCAGGTTGATCGTTGGCAAGATCATCGAGGCCGCCCTTGCCCGCGAGGCCGCCCGCAAGGCGCGCGAGATGACGCGCAAGAAAACCACCAACGATGTCAGTTTTCTGGCCGGCAAGCTGAAGGAATGCTCGGAAAAGGACCCCGAAAAGCGTGAGATCTTCCTGGTCGAGGGCGACTCGGCGGGCGGGTCGGCCCAGACCGGCCGCGACCGGCGCACCCAGGCGATCCTGCCTCTGCGCGGCAAGATCCTGAACGTGGAACGCGCCCGGTTCGACCGGATGCTGGGCAGTCAGGAGATCGGCAACCTGGTGATGGCGCTGGGCACCGGCATTGGCCGCGATGAGTTCGACATCGACAAGCTGCGCTACCACAAGGTGGTGATCATGACCGACGCCGATGTCGACGGCGCGCATATCCGCACGCTGCTGCTGACCTTCTTCTTCCGGCAGATGCCCGAACTGATCGAGGGTGGTTATCTATATATCGCGCAGCCGCCGCTGTTCAAAGTCGCACGCGGCAAGTCCGAGGTCTATCTAAAGGACCAGCCCGCGCTAGAGGATCACCTGATCGAGATGGGCATAGAGGGTGCCATCCTGCGGTTGACTTCGGGCGAGGAAATCGCCGGTGCCGACCTTGCCCGCGTGGTCGAGGCCGCGCGCAGCTTCAAGCGTGTGCTCGACGCCTTCCCGACGCATTATCCGCGCAACATCCTGGAACAGGCCGCCCTTGCGGGTGCATTCGACCCGGGCCGCGCCGATGCCGATCTGCAGGCCGTGGCCGGAGCGGTGGCGAACCGGCTTGACCAGGTGGCAGAGGAATACGAGCGCGGCTGGATGGGCCGCATCACCCAGGATCACGGCATTCGCCTGTCGCGCATACTGCGCGGTGTCGAAGAAATCCGCACCCTCGACGGCGCGGTGCTGCGGTCCGGAGAGGCGCGACGGCTGTCCGAGGTCTCGCAGGTCTCGCGCGATGTCTATGCCGATCCGTCGGCGCTGGCCCGCAAGGACCGCGAACTGCCGATCCACGGGCCGATCGCACTGCTGACCGCGATACTGGCCGAGGGTGAAAAGGGGCAGACCCTGCAACGCTACAAGGGCCTGGGCGAGATGAACCCCAGCCAGCTATGGGAAACCACGCTGGACCCGGAAGCCCGCACTCTGCTGCAGGTCAAGGTCGATGACGTGGCCGAGGCGGACGACCTGTTTACCAAGCTGATGGGTGATGTGGTCGAACCGCGGCGGGAATTCATCCAGCAGAACGCACTGAACGTCGAGAATCTGGATTTCTGACTGCGCACAGGGCTGACCGGCGCAGCGGGCCGGGCAACGCTGGACTTTCGAAATGGGCCCGTACCCCTTCAAGGAGCCGTGGTAGGTGCGCGGAAGCCAGCCATACGCAGTGTGTTGCCCGCGGGCGCCTCGTTTCGGCGGATGACAAGGCGCATGTCGTCTGTGGGACCGACGTGAAATGCCCGGCCTGTACCGGTGAGTACAGTGATTCTGATAGGCATCGATTCCCTGGGAAGCAGCGGCAAATCACCCTGCAAAAAACCACGTGGGTTGGCCTGATTTTACCTGTTATCGGATAACAATCCGGCGTTATCCCGGCGCCTCTCAGAATAAGTTCCAGATGCCGCGTCATTTTCGGCGAAATTCCCGGCTCGGCCCGGCACTCTGGTAACGTGGTAATTGCAAGTTGTTGATTTCAGGCAAATATTTCTGCGAATCTTAGGGGGAGCAAACCCTCGATTTCCCCCCCTGTCATCAAATAGCAAAACCCGGGTCATCCCATAACCCGGCGCCGTTATTGCCTGTCTTGGCGGGTCGGGGCGAGTGTCTGGTCATCGGCACAACAGCCCACCCCGACACCCGCCGAAACACACGAACCTGAAACACGACAACAAAAAACAAACAGACACCGGAGTAAATAACATGACCTTCAAGAAACTTACCCTCACCGCCCTGGTTGCTTCCACTCTGATGACCGGCGCTGCCATCGCCGGCGGAAACACAGCCAATGTCGTGCAGAACGGCTGGATGAACGGCGTGGCCGGTGGCCAGGCAGGTGACTTCAACCACCTCGAACTGCACCAGCTGGGCCTTGGCAACTCGATCTTCGCCACCCAGGACGGCAGCGACAACGTGACCGCGATCGGTCAGGCCGGTGTCGGTAATGGCGCGGTCAGCACCCAGAACGGTGCCTGGAACATGAATGCGGTCGCTCAGGTCGGCAACGGCAACTACGCCGAGACCAACACCACCGGCTTTGGCAACAGCAATGCCGTGATCCAGCTGGGCGACGGCAACAGCGCCTCGACCTCGGTCAACGGCGCCGGCAACAGCTCGCTGATCGTTCAGTACTGATCCCTGCCGCCAACCGCCGGGCGGTCGCCCTCCCCGCCGCCCGGTGCAACCCTCAACCCACGAAAAACCGGAGACGAACACATGGCACATACGTTCAAGCATCTCGGCAAACTCGCACTGCCCCTCACCGCTCTGTCGCTGTCGGTCTTCGGGCTTGCCGCCGGCACCAGCGCCCATTCCAGCGACGATGCCGACCAGCCGATGACCTGTGAAATCAGCGTCAGCAAAGGCAGCTACGGCCACACCTACGAAGGCGTCATCCACGCCACCGAAACGATCAAGGGCAGCTATGAGCTGAACATCACCAAGCGGGGCTCTACCGGGTCCGCGATGATCAGCCAGTCGGGCGACTTCCGCGTCGCCGGCGGTGACACCGAAACGCTTGGCCGGGCCACCTTTGGCGGCTTGCCGCCGGACAGCGTCGATGCCCAGCTGACCCTGCGCTGGAACGGACACAAGATGATCTGCTCGAACCAGCCCACCGAAATCTGAAGCTCAATCTGAAGCTCAATCTGAACCCTTCTTGCTTCTGCAACGACACATCTTCCGAAAGGACCTGAACAATGAAACGCACCCTGACCGCCCTGACCCTCGCCGCCGCTACCGCGATATCCGCGCCTGCCATGGCCGGTGGTTCCGTCAGCTTCACCTATGAGGCCCAGAATTCCGACGAGGCCAACGCCATCCGCGCCGGCCTGACGCTCTACCAGATCGTGAAAGACGTCGAAACCAACGGTCACATCACCCAGAACGGCATGAACAACATCGCCGCGCTGGCCCAGGGTGGCCACGGCAACCTCGGTGTCATCCATCAGGAAGGCAACAACCACAACGCCTCGCTGCATCAGGTCGGCAATCACCAAAGCTGCGGCATCTTCCAGTTCGGCGACGGCGCCAGCAACCACGTGACACAAAGCTCCAACGGTGCGGCCTGCATCTCGATCGGTGCCGGTTTCTGATCCCGCTTCACACTCTCTCCCGTCGAGAGCTGACTGCGTCCCTTCCCTTCCCACATCGGCTCTCTTCCCTCCCCGCCGGGTCTCCCCACCCGGCGGGGCATTTCTTTGGCGAAACCCCCCGAATCCGCTTGACCTTCGACAAGGCTCTGCCACGATCCGATCATGGTTCCGCAACGGTCAGAGCGCCGGCGGAGCCAGGGCAAACAGGTGCAGGCAGGGGCGTTTTTGCCACCGATCGGGCAGGGCGCCAACGCGCGCTCTGGCAACTCTGATTGGAGGAGAAAAACATGCGTTGCTTCACGGTTCTCGGACCATCGCAATCCGGTAAAACAACCCTTGCCAAGGCGCTGGGCGGGCTTGAGGGCGGCGGTTCGGAAACCTCGTTTTCAGACCGCCTGACTCTGCGCACCTTCAATTACATCGGCGAAACCTGGGGTGCTCTGGACGTCGCCGGCGGCACCGACAATCTTGGTGCCGCAGGCCATGCGCTGGCCGCCAGCGACTCGGTGGTGCTGTGCGTCTCGCCCGAACCCGATAGCGCCAGCCAGGCCGCGCCATATTTGCGGCTGATCGAGGAATCCGGCGTGCCCTGCTATCTGTTCATCAACCGGATGGACTTGGCCGAGGGCCGTGTCCGCGATACCGTCGCCGCGCTGCAATCCTATGCCAACCACACCATCGTGCTGCGTCAGGTGCCGATGCGCGACGGCGACCATGTTACCGGCTCTATCGACCTGATTTCCGAACGCGCCTGGGAATATCAGGAACACAAACCCTCGAGCCTGATCGAGATCCCCGCCGAGCTGCGCGACCGTGAACAGGAAGCGCGCTCTGAACTGCTCGAACATATGGCCGATTTTGACGACGATCTGCTGGAACAACTGATCGAAGACAAGATCCCGGCCCCCGAGAACGTATTCGCTCTGGTCAGCAACATGCACCAGCAAAACGCCTTCATCGCCGCCTATCTCGGTTCTGCCGAACATGGCAACGGCATCTTCCGGCTGATGAAGTCTCTGCGCCACGAGAGCTCTGGCCCCGGCGATATCGCCGAGCGGCTGGAGCTGGACGACAGCGCCACCGCCATCGGCGTCTATGCCGACAACCGCAAGCATGTGGGCAAGTCGCTGCTGGTCCGCGATCTCAAGGGCGGGCTGGCGCATGGTGTGACGCTGGGCGGCGATACTATCGGTGCGCTGAACGGCGTCGACGGCAAACCTGTCGACAGGCTGGAGGCCGGCGGTCTGGGCGTCGCGGTCAAGGCCGACCATCTCGACCCTGGCAAGGGCTATTCGGAGACCGAATCGATGAACCTGCCGGGCTGGACCGGTGGCCACGCGCCTGGCTTTCACCGCATCCTGACCCCTGACAGCGACCGCGACGATGCCCGGCTATCGGGCGCACTGGCGAAATACGCCGCCATCGACCCGGGCATGACCGTCAGCCATGACGAGGATACCGGCCATCTGGTGGTCAACCTGCAGGGGCCGATGCATATGCGCCGCCTGAAGGAAAAGCTGACAGAGGATTTCGACATCGGTGTCAGCGACCACAAGATCGGCGGCAGCTACCGCGAGACGATCTCGCGCAAGGTCGAAAAGCACTATCGCCACCGCAAACAGTCAGGCGGAGCCGGCCAGTTCGCCGATATCGTGTTCACGCTACGCCCGACGTCCCGCGGCGAGGGTTATTGCTTTGACGAGGTCGTCAAGGGCGGCGCTGTGCCGCGAAACTACATCCCGTCAGTGGAGCACGGAGCCGAGGAATCGCTTGCCAAGGGGCCGCTGGGTTTCAAGGTGGTCGATGTGGGCGTGACCCTGACCGACGGCAAGCACCACTCGGTCGACAGTTCCGACTATGCCTTCAAGATGGCGGCCTCAATGGGCATGCGCGAAGCCCTGAAAGAGGCTGGCCCGGTTCTGTTGCAACCTATCGACCAGGTCGATGTACACGTACCCTCGACCTATACCGGCCAGTTGGTGGCGCTGGTGTCGTCGCTCAAGGGTCAGGTGCTGGGCTTCGACCCGCACCCGACCTCGAAAGGCTGGGACATTTTCCGCGCCCTGCTGCCCGCGCCGATGCTGGATGAGCTGTTCCAGTCGCTGGGCGGCCTGACCCACGGCACCGCATGGGTGGAATCGAAGTTCGACCACTACGAAGAGATCCACGGCAAGGAAGCCGAGAGGATCCAGGCCGAACGCGCCGAAGCGACGGCATAGGCAATATCGCCCCCCCGGGTTGACCCGGGGGGCACCTATCCCGACGCCCCAATCAGCATATCCAGTTCACGCCGGAACACCATTTCCAGCAACCGCCGCTGCGGGTGCCACAGAAAGGTGGTGAACCGTGGCGGGATCTTGACCTCCAGCACCTGCCGGAACGCCAGCACCAGTACGACCCTGCTACCCGTGTCGATCAGGTCGAACCGGCGTTCGGGTGGCAGAAGCTCGTCAAAGGGCTTCTTCGCCAAGGCAGAGACCACGACTGGCAGCAAACCGTTGAACCGGTCGCGTGCAAGACCGGCGGTCTCGGCGCTGTAGTATGGGATCGCGATGGCACCGGTCAGCGTTGCGCCATCCTGCCAGGCCAGCAGCCCGTAACGGGTGAAAGGCGGCAGGCCGGGCAGATCCATTCCTGGGATCGATTCCAGCATGTCCTCGAACGACCCCTCGGTCCCCGTCATCGCAAAATCCGATAGCAACGCCGCGGTGTCCAGCCGCGGCCCCTGCCCCTTGAACAGCAGCACTTCAATCGGGTCGCCCACGCCGTCCAGCATATACGCCGCGCGCAGGATCGCGGCACTGTCGACGTCGTCGGCAAGACTGTTCCGGTGCGCCAACATCGTCTCTATCATTGCCCAACTGCGGGCAAAAAACAGTGTGTCCCCATCGATGGCAAAGCGCTGCGATATTCCAAGCTGGTGGGTGAACGGGTCGGTGTTGCGCCGTTCGAGATTAATCTCGAAATCATCTTGCAGGTGCCAGATGGTATTGCCTCCCCGTTGCGCCTCGGCAAAACCCCGCCTTGTCAGAGCCGCTCCGATGTCGGCGGCCTTGCCGGAAACGCCGGTAACGATCACCGGGCTCTTGGGCGGATTCCCCCATCCGGCCATCTGCCGAATGTCGAAGACCGAAAACCCAAGCTCGGCCTTAGAGCCATTTTCGAAGAAATGGATGCTTTGTGCATTGAACCCGTCCGGTGCGCTAACCGCCGTAAAGGGAAACAAGGGCCTCTGGTCAGGCAGAGCCGTGGCGATCAGGGGTTGCATCTGCCGCCGGGCGGCATCGAGATCGGCAAGTGAGACCATGCCCCCGGCATTGGCCGGGATCTGTCGCAGCAGCCGTTCCAGCGCTCCGGCACCACTGGCGTTCAGCGCTCCGGCATGGCTAATCAGGGTAAGTACTGTGAGGGCATAGGAAAGCAGGACACGGGCCATGAAACACCTCAGGACGAAACGGTCGCAGAAAGTCTAGGCCGGGCGGTTCGCCGCCGCAAATTCTTCGGGTGTGCAACCAGGATTCAGGCAAGTTCCCGCATGCCCCGTGATCCTGCGACTCACCCGCCCCGGGCGCTTTCGGGCTCTTCGGTCAGCCCATGCGCGTCCCTGGCGGTCAGGTCCAGCTCGTAAACCTCGCGCAGCTGCTCGATCTTTTTCAGCGTCGTTCCGGCAAACGGCGCCTTGCCCTCGAACGAATGCAGCGCCATGCCCTCGACAATCTCGGCCACCGACATTTCCAGATGTTCGCCCAGCCCCTTAAGCACCTTCAACAGCCGCTTCTCGATCCGCAGCCCGGTCTGTACCCGTTCAATTCGTTTCATGACTTCATGCCCATCGCCTTGGTACCCATGTACCACGACACTATCCCGACCATTGACCCACGCCAACCCACTGCGTACCCATGACTGTGAGAAGGAGTTCGCCCATGCGCCCCGCCAGCCACGCCCTGATCGTGATCGACGTGCAAAACGACTTTTGCCCCGGTGGCGCGCTGGCTGTGCCCGGTGGCGACCAGATCGTGTCTGGAATCAACGCGCTGATGGGCGACTTCGCCGCCGTGATCGTGACGCAAGATTGGCATCCCGTCGGCCATAGTTCCTTCGCCAGCCAGCACCAGGGTCTTGACCCGTTCGGCGTGACCCGGATGCCTTATGGCCCCCAGGTATTGTGGCCCGACCATTGCGTTCAGGGCACCGCAGGTGCTGCGTTTCACAAGGACCTGAACGCCGACCGCGCCGACCTGATCATCCGCAAGGGCATGAACCCTGGCATCGACAGCTACTCGGCCTTTTTCGAAAACGACCACACCACGCCTACGGGCCTGGAAGGCTACCTGCGCACGCGCGGGATCGACACGCTGACCATGGTCGGCCTGGCCACCGATTTCTGCGTCAACTTCTCTGCCACCGACGCCGCGAAACTGGGCTTTGCCGTTACCGTCGACCAATCCCTCTGCCGCGCCATCGACCTTGACGGCTCGCTCGCCGCCGCGCAGGGCGGCATGGTCGACGCCGGCGTTACGCTGGCCTGAACCATGGACCCGCATGCCCAATATCTCGCGCAGATCGCCCATGGCGACAAACAGGCGTTGGCGGCGCTATACCGGGTGCTGGAAAAGCCGGTTTTCAGGTTTATCCAATCAAGATTGAACGATCCCTTCGAGTCATCCGACCTACTGCATGACGTCTTCATGGAAGTCTGGCGCAGCGCCGGACGCTTCGAGGGGAGATCGAAAGTGCAGACCTGGATATTCGGCATTGCCTACCGCAAGGTCATCGACGTGCACCGCAAACGCGGGCGGGTCAAAGTGACCGATGACATTCCCGAGGTTGTCGACGACGACGCAAACACAGAGGCCTGTCTTGCCGCCGGGCAAGAGGCAGAGCATGTGCGCCACTGCGTCGGTACCCTGAAGGACGACCACCGCAGCGCCATCAGCCTGGCGTTTTTCGAGGACATGACCTATGGCGAGATCGCCGAGGTCACGGGCGTCCCCGAGGGCACCATCAAGACCCGCATCTATCACGCCAAGAAGCTGCTCTTGCGCTGCCTTTCGGGCCTGGTCGACAGGGGGGTTCCGGCATGACCCGCGAAGAGATCGGTGCCCTGTTGCCCTTCCTGGCCAACGAAACCCTGACCGGCGATGAACGCACACGCGTCGAGACCGCCGTGGCCGACGACCCTGCCTTGCAGCAAGAGCTGCAGGCATTGCGCGCCATCCGCGCCACGATGCAGGCCGAAGACAGCTACAGCCCTGCCGAGATCGGGCTGGCCCGCCTGCTGCGCGACGTGGAAAAGGAAGTGCCGCAGAAACGCATCCACCGGCCCTGGGTCTGGCAGTCCATTGCCGCCGCCCTGCTGGTCGCGGTTGTCGCCCAGACCCTTTTGA
Organism: Paracoccaceae bacterium; assembly: GCA_024226455.1. GTDB lineage: Bacteria > Pseudomonadota > Alphaproteobacteria > Rhodobacterales > Rhodobacteraceae > JAAELR01. The sequence continues at coordinate 3,033 of JAAELR010000043.1, read as the reverse complement.
CCCAGCGCACCGCCGATCCCGGCGGCTACCAGCTTGCTGGCGAAGATGCCGCCTTTGTGGTCGGCTTCAGCCTCGACGCGCGCGAAGGCGACATCCGCGCCCTTCTGCTGGACGCCGGGGTAATGATCGTCGGCGGCCCTTCCGCGCTGGGCCTTTACGAACTGGCCCCGATCGACGGTTTGTCGGCGGATAGCGCCGGAGCAATCCTTGCGGCCTCCGATCTGGTCGAAAGCATCGATTTGCCAGAGGAGGACTAGGCCATGAACCTGCGGCACTGGATCGCGACCCTGTTGACCGGTGTTCTGCTGGCGGCCCAAGGCGCTGACGCCCAAACCCGAAACGATACAGAGCCCCCGCGGCAACGCGAGGACGATGAAGACAACCGGCACGCCCCGGTCTTTAGCCCGGATGTCGTGATCATACGCGGGCAGCGGCAGGAATTCATTGCCACCGGCCCGGCCGACCAGTCGAACGCCGCCGCCAACGCATTGGCGGCTGCCGGGGCGAAACTGATCCGGGTACATCATTTTCCCACCCTTCGCCGCCGGGCGCTGGTGTTCGATCTGCGCCGCGTTCCGCTGCGCCGGGCAAAGGCTGTTCTGGCGCAAAGCGCCCCGCTGACGCGGATCGACCGACATAATATCTATCACTTCGCCGGCGGCACACCGCGGCTCTACGCTGCCAGTATGATCGGAGCGCCAAACGGCACTTGCCGTCTGCCCGGCCTGCGCATTGGTATCATCGACGGGCCAGTCGATATCGGCCACAAGGCACTGGCTGGGGCTCGTGTGGTCCGTCATTCCGTTCTGGCCCAGGGCGAGAGACCACCCAACGCCACCCACGGCACCGGAGTTGCGGCGCTGATCGTAGGGCAGGATCCGGACGGCGCGCTTTCGGGTTTCGCCGCCGGGGCTCAGTTATTTGCGGTAACGACCTTTGCCCGCGCAAAGCGCGGATCCGGGGCCGATGTGGAACGAATCGGTGCCGCGCTCGACTGGCTCGCGGCCAACCGGGTGCGGCTGGTCAACATGTCCTTCGCCGGACCGCCCAACGTGGCGCTGGAGGATCTGCTGGCGGCGGCGGCGCAACGCGGCACGGTTCTGATCGCGGCGGCCGGAAACGGCGGCAGCGCCAGCGCCGCCTGGCCAGCCGCCTCGCCGCATGTGATTGCCGTCACCGCGGTGGATGCCGCAGGACGGCGATACCGCCAGGCCAACACCGGCGCGCATATCGAGTTTGCCGCACCGGGTGTCGATCTCTATGTCGCGAAACGCAACGGCGGCTCCTACGCCTCGGGCACCTCCTTCGCCGCCCCCATCGTCACTGCACTGGCCGCCCGGGTGATGGCGCGAGGCGCGGGCTCTGCCAATGCCGTGCGTGCGAAACTGCGCGCCCACAGCCGCGATCTGGGGACGCCCGGCCATGACAGCCAATACGGCTGGGGCCTGGTGCGCGCACCGGGCTGCTGATGCCGGTTTGTTGCTGCTCCGGGCCTGCCCCCTTTGCGGAATTGAACCGGACATCGGTCGGCTCGCTTGCGCCAACCGATGCGCCGATAGAGGGCATCGCCGCATAGTCAACTTCGCCACCCACGCCCATAACACCTCTAGCCTCAGTGGGCCTCGCTTCAAGTACTTCTTTTGCGGAATGGCAGGCGCCAATAAACTTGCGCGATTTCAAGGTCGTAAGAATGTTCCAGAAGAGTTTGCGTTCCTTGAACCTGCTGTCAGCTGGCTGCGACCAATATCTGTTGCGCGGACGAGCCGCGTGTACGATCAAATAGACTCAGGAAGTACTGATAAAGACCTCTGCGTGATGGGCTGAATTTTTCTTCCGGCTCGGTTCTGCCCATCCCGCTTACCCCGCTGCCTCTTCAGCGGGCAGCGCAAGACGCAACGGGACAAGCTTTCGATTCTGGTCGCAACGATGCTGGATGTGAAGAGTGCCAGCGTCATGGAGTTAGGTCATGGGCTTTGGCACGCCCGAAGTACCGCGCCCGGGCCAGGGCCGAACAGTCGCCTGGCGGTGCCGAAAACTTGCTCGACCCGAAACCGGCGCTTCGGGATCAGCTTGTTGAAGCGCTTCTGCGAAGCCCGCAGCGGCCGGCCCCGCGCCGCCCCAACTGCCATGCCGGGGTGAAGGGGGATCTGTGCACACCGACCAGCTGGGCTCGGTGCGCCTGATCACCGACAGTTCCAGCGCCCGCGTCACCCGCCGCGCCTACAAGCCCTTCGGTGAAATCACCCGCGAAAACACATGGAGCATTCTCCACCCCCCCGAGGACAAGGGCTAAATCGGCGAGCGCCTCGACCGCGCCGCCGAACTGATATACCTCAACGCCCGCTACTACGACCCGGCGCTGGGGCTGTTCACATCGCCCGACTGGTTAGACCCGACCACCCCAGGCGTCGGCACCAACCGTTACGCATATGCCGGAAACGACCCGGTGAACCGGAGGGACCCTGGCGGGAATTCGTGGTTGAGCGACCTCGGGGATAGTCTTCGGGATTCCTGGGACAACTTCACGGATCACTTCTCGAGTGATCGGGCTACGCGTAGGAGCGCGCAGGAATACAACCGCGCACGACGAGAGGGATACTATTCTGGCGGTTATTCAGATTGGAACAGTCGTCGAGCAGAATTCGTACTGAATGGTGACACGACATCGCCAAACTTAGGATTTGGCCTGTCGCCAATGAACCCGTATTCAAATAATTCTTTACCATACTCCGTGGAGGTCGACTATACTGGTCGTTTTACCCTTCATAATGTCGATGCGCATCCAGTTCTCCGTAGAATTATCAACACCAATGGAGTGTCTAGAAGATTTAGGGAAATGCTGAAAGAATCTGTTGATGATGGCCGTGAAATCGGGGTTGGGCTTAGTATTAGTTCTACTGGAACAGTCATTATTGAAGGGTATTTCAGGGGACACTGAAGTGGTCCGGCAAAACTGGACAGTCTGCTAAGGTGTATCCAACTCTTGAGAATGGATATGCAAATGACGACGAGACGCCGATTTTCCGATAAGTT
>JAAELR010000042.1 GCA_024226455.1 Paracoccaceae bacterium | reverse complement strand
GGGAGATCCGCCTGGCGGAGCCTCCGATACGCTCGGAGATCGCCCGCAGGGTGTGCCGGGCGCTGGAGTGGACCAATGCGCTGGGGCAGCCGAAGCTGATGAGCGCCCGGGTGGGGCTGCTGCGATTACATCGGGCGGGGATCATTGAGTTGCCGGCACCGACGGGGGGCAACGGCAATGGCCGCCCACTGAAGTTGGCTCCGAAGGAGTGGCCACCCGAGCGCCCGCTGGGCGGCAGTGCGGGGGCTTTGACTGGACTGCGGCTCGCACCGGTGACCGACAAGGGCGCCTCGCGGCTGTGGAACGGGCTGATCGACCGATACCATTACCTTGGATACACACCTCTGCCGGGGGCGCAGGTACGCTACCTGATCGAGTCGGATCAGGGACTGCTGGGGGCGCTGGGCTTCGGGGCGGCGGCCTGGAAGGTGGCCGCGCGCGACCGCTGGATTGGCTGGGACCGGGCGGGGCGCGAAACACACTTGGGACGGGTGCTGAACAACGCGAGATTTCTCCTGCTGCCCTGGATTCGGGTGAAAAATCTGGCCTCCAAAGTCTTGTCGCTTTCGGCGGTGCAGGTGGCCGAGGAGTTTGCCGCACGTTACGGCGAACGCCCGGTGTTGCTGGAAACCTTCGTCGAGATCCCGCGCTTTGCCGGCACCTGCTACCGGGCGGCCAACTGGCGCTATCTGGGAGAGACCCAAGGCCGGGGCAAGTG
>JAAELR010000041.1 GCA_024226455.1 Paracoccaceae bacterium | reverse complement strand
CTCTCCTCTACGGCACCGGCATGCGTCTCATGGAGTGTCTGCGCCTCCGCGTGCAGAGTATCGACTTCGCGCAGAACGAGATCATGGTGCGTGACGGCAAGGGTGGCAAGGACCGCCGGACGGTGCTGCCGCAAACCGTGAAACCTGCTCTTCACACGCATCTGGCGACCGTGAAGAAGATCCATCAGAGCGATCTTCGCGAGGGCTTTGGCCGCGCGGAGCTGCCGAACATAATCTACACCCATGTCTTGAACCGTGGTGGCCGCGGGGTGGCAAGCCCGGCGGACGTTCTCTGAGGATCGGTCCACACGGCTTGGGGAGTGCGTAGCGACGGCGGTCGGGCGACTGGCTAGCCTCCGGCAGGAAGGCATGATGTGGCCGCTTAGCCCACTCCGGTGCTATCAGATCTGAGGGTGGCACTGCGCCTGGTTATGCGACGCCGTGGTGGCGCGCTAACAAGCACGCTGAGAGCACGCGTAGCCCCCGAAACCTCTTTAGAATCAACAGCTTGCAGCAGCCGAGCCGCCGCCAGCGGGCCTGACTATGCGACGCCGGTGAGCCCAGATAACACGGGAGGCGGCGGCGCGATCGTACTACGCGGACGCGTCGCTGTGCGCATAGCACCCGGCAGGGCGGTCGGGGCAGCTGGGTAAGTGCCTGTCCCTACAGCGACTTGTGGGTCTCCCTTGGCCCTGGCACCTGGCTTACGCGGACGACGCGATGTCGCGTTTGTCGGTTCAGGCTCTCTTCGCGGGCCCTCGTGCGCTGGCTCTCCGCACGCGCTATGCGACACTGCGATGTCGCGTT
>JAAELR010000040.1 GCA_024226455.1 Paracoccaceae bacterium | reverse complement strand
TTTTGTCACCGCGCAGCGCTTCCAGCGGCACGGTTGCTTTGAACTTATCGGAAAATCGGCGTCTCGTCGTCATTTGCATATCCATTCTCAAGAGTTGGATACACCTTAGCAGACTGTCCAGTTTTGCCGGACCACTTCAGTTAATGGTTAACACCAAAACCGCGCCGCACCAGTTTGTTTCCATGCTAGGCCAGGTGCCCAAATGTCGCTGGCGCGACGACACCGCCGCCATCATGCTGGCCAATTCGAGGCGTTGACCCGGATTGACCCGGCATTCCCCATTTGGCGTGCCTTCGTGAAGGTTACTGACCGTGAGGCTGTCCTTTCAAGCCTGTCCGGCCTGTCACATTTTGCGCCGGCTCTCGGACCGAGCTTATACCTCAGGCCGCCGATGTCCTCGGGCAAGGGCAGCCAAGCCTGTCAGGGCACGCACGGCCGCACCATGACCCAAGTCCTCCGCGACAACGACAGAGACAGTCTGATGGGCAGGCACGCGGGGATGACGAAAACTTCGAAGACATCTACAGCATCAGTTGTCAGTGCCAAGCAGAGGTTCCCGGGTTGCCCAACGGATCGCGGTTTCGCTCGGTATTCAGTTTTGTGACGGTATTGCGAATGGCTCGCCGTGCGGTGTTTGCGCCCTTTGGAGGGATTCGAACGTTTCGGTCGATCCACTCTAGACCAGACGCGACATCTCTTTGGCGGCTCGAACGAAATCGGCAAACAGCGGATGTGGCTGGAAGGGTTTCGACTTGAGTTCGGGGTGGAACTGGACGCCGATGAACCACGGGTGGTCCGTCCATTCGACGATCTCGGGCAATCGGCCATCGGGGGACATGCCCGAGAATTTCAGCCCCTGCTCCTCCAGCGCCTCGCGGTACTTGGTATCTACCTCATAGCGGTGCCGGTGGCGTTCGTCGATGGCCAGGTTGCCGTAGATCCCGGCCACCCGAGAGCCGGGTTTCAGCGTCGCGTCATATGCCCCCAGCCGCATGGTGCCGCCCTTGTCGTCACCAACCTTGCGCTCGACCTTGCGGTTGCCCTGCACCCATTCCTTCAGATGATAGACCACCGGCTCGAAACGCCGCTTTCCGGCCTCGTGATCGAATTCCTCGGATCCCGCATCGGGCAGGCCGGCAAGGTTGCGCGCCGCCTCGATAACCGCCATCTGCATGCCAAGGCAGATGCCCAGATAGGGCACCTTGTGGGTGCGGGCGAACTCTGCTGCCCTGATCTTGCCTTCGGTGCCGCGTTCACCAAAGCCGCCGGGCACCAGAATGGCCTGGTATGGCTCCAGATAGGGGGCGGGGTCTTCGCCTTCGAATATCTCGGCGTCGATCCAGTCGGATTTCACCCGCACCCGGTTGGCCATGCCGCCATGGGTCAGCGCCTCGGCGATGGATTTGTAGGCGTCCTCCAGCTGGGTGTACTTGCCGACGATGGCCACCCGCACCTCGCCCTCGGCGTTGTGGATGCGGTCCTCGACATCGACCCAGCGCGTCAGGTTGGGTTTCGGCGCAGGCGAGATGTCGAACGCGTCCAGCACCGCCTGGTCGAGCCCCACCTTGTGATAGGCCATGGGTGCTTCGTAGATTGATTTCAGATCATAGGCCGGGATCACCGCCTCTGGGCGCACGTTACAGAAAAGCGCGATCTTGGCGCGCTCCTTTTCGGGGATATTGTGTTCGGACCGGCAGACCAGAATGTCCGGCTGCAGCCCGATCGAGCGCAACTCTTTGACCGAGTGCTGGGTGGGCTTGGTTTTCAGCTCGGAACTGGCCGCCAGGTAGGGCAGCAGCGTCAGGTGCATGAAAATGCACTGACCGCGCGGGCGGTCCTGGCCGAACTGGCGGATCGCCTCGAAAAACGGCAACCCCTCGATATCGCCGACCGTGCCGCCGATCTCGCACAGCATGAAATCGACCTCGTCGTCGCCGATGCCGATCCAGTCCTTTATCTCGTTGGTGACATGCGGAATGACCTGGATGGTCTTGCCCAGATAATCGCCGCGGCGCTCTTTCTCCAGCACGTTGGAATAGATCCGCCCCGAACTGACAGAGTCCGTCCGGCGCGCCGCCACCCCGGTGAAACGCTCGTAATGGCCCAGGTCCAGGTCGGTCTCGGCGCCGTCATCGGTGACAAAGACCTCGCCATGTTCGAACGGGCTCATGGTGCCGGGGTCGACATTCAGGTAGGGGTCCAGCTTGCGCAGCCGCACGGTAAAGCCACGGGCCTGCAACAGCGCGCCCAGAGCGGCAGAGGCGAGACCTTTTCCAAGGCTGGAAACCACGCCGCCGGTGATGAAGATATATCGCGCCATAGGGCCGCGTCCCCCGTGAAATCTGGTCTGCATGATGCCGGAATCGGTGCCCCGAATCCGCATATCCACGGGGGGTGAGATATACCCGAAATCGGCAAATTATGCAAGCAGACCGCTAGATGAAGTGGCAGCGACCGTTTGGGGCCGCAAGCCATTGTAAGCCTTGGCTGGCCCGGATCAGTCGGCGCGCGGTGTCAGCGGTTCGTCGCTGGTCGGCGGCAACAGATCGCCAGCCGGCAGGGCAGGGGCCGCGCCGTCCTCTGCCGCCGGGGCTTCGCTGCCCAGCCGGTCGATGACACTGTTATCGGCGGCATTCTTGGCCGCCAGGATGGTCATGATGATGCACATCGACATGAAGGCCGCGCCGAGAAACCAGGTGACCCGGCCCAGAGCCGAGGCCGCGCCCCGGCCAGATACCACGCCGCCGCCGCCGCCGCCAATGCCCAGGCCGCCGCCCTCGGACCGCTGGATCAGCACTACGCCGATCAGGCACAGGGCGAGGATCAAAAGAATGACGAGGATGACGTTTTCCATGGACCGTGCCTTGTGAACCGGGACGCGCAGTACCTAAAGTTTCCCGTGGCACTTCGCAACCCCCGCAGCGTCGAATTGGAGTGGGCCTTCTGATCCAAATCATCGCGGGCCGGACGGCAAACTGCGACACTAGCCCCAAGGCTATGCCAACGGAGGTTTCCACCATGAGATATCTGACCGCACTCATCGGCGCCGCACTGCTGGCGCTGGCAATCGCTCCGGGTGCTATGGCCGGCGATTGCACCGGCTTTGTCATTAAAGTGCGCCCCCTCAACCAGTACAATCACGCCGCCGGCAACGGGTTTCTCGCCGTGCGCAGCGGGCCCGGAACCGGGTACAATCAGGTTGGCGAGTTGTATCTGGGCGATGAATTCTGGGTGGCCGAGCGCCGGGGCAACTGGGTCTATGTCGGCTGTATGTCCGGGCGCTGCGAAAATCCGCTTTGGGGCCCGGCCTATGCCGAGGGCTGGTCCTACGCGAAATACCTCAGCTATGGCGGGGTCTGCCCCTGAGGCGGGGTATTTGCGTCAGGCCCGGGGCGGCCTCTTGTCACTCGTCGCTGTCATCCACGTCGTACTGGCCGCTTAGCGACCGGCGCACGAAACTCCAGCTGAGCCCGATGAACAGCACGAACGACAGCCCCAGGATGCCCAGCCAGACCACCATATCGGTGTTGTCGAGTACCAGCAGCTCGTGATCGTACAACACCCAGACCATCGAGCCGACCACCGCGATCACCAGAAACATGCCGAACGCCCCGATTGAGCGTAGCGTGGCGCGCAGGTAGATGATGTAGCCGATCAGCAGCACCAGACCAAACAGAACCGCCAGCGACAGCTGGTCGTCATAGTTCTTGCTGACCCAGCGTACATAATTCCACTCAGTGGGATTGAAGGTGCCAGCTACCAGCGCGAATGCAAAGACCCACCGCAGAAAGAAACCCATGCCTCGAGACCTCCGGATGCCGTTTCCATCTGATTTCACCTATCCGGGGCCGACTGTCCAGCCCTGCGGCACTTTTGAGGTTCCATGGCGGCCCTTGTGTGGATATACGGGCGCGGGTTTTTCAAAATGCGCGACCCGAAAAGCGCAAGACCTGTTGCCGGGTCAGTTCGCGCACCAACTCGAATACGCAAGGATCACACATGGCCAATGTTGTCGTCGTGGGCGCCCAGTGGGGCGATGAAGGCAAGGGAAAGATCGTCGACTGGTTAAGCGAGCGCGCCGACGTGGTCGCGCGCTTTCAGGGTGGGCACAATGCCGGCCATACGCTGGTGATCGACGGCGCGGTCTACAAGCTGCACGCGCTGCCCTCTGGCGTGGTGCGCGGCGGCAAGCTCAGCGTCATCGGTAACGGCGTGGTGCTGGACCCCTGGCATCTGATCGAAGAGATCGAGGGCGTGCGTGGCCAGGGGGTCGTGATCTCGCCCGAAACGCTGATGATCGCAGAGAACACACCACTGATCCTGCCGTTTCACGGCGAGCTGGACCGCGCCCGCGAGGGCCAGAACGGGGTCGCCCGGATCGGCACCACGGGCCGGGGCATCGGGCCGGCCTACGAGGACAAGGTCGGTCGCCGGGTGATTCGAGTCGCCGATCTGGCCGACGACGCGACATTGGAACTGCGCGTCGACCGGGCGCTGGTGCACCACAACGCGCTGCGCAGCGGGCTGGGGCTGGGGCCGGTGGACCGCGAGGCGCTGCTTGCCGCGCTGCGCGGCATCGCGCCAAAGATCCTGCCCTATGCGGCGCCGGTCTGGAAAGTGCTGAACGAGAAACGCAAATCCGGCAAACGCATCCTGTTCGAGGGCGCCCAGGGCGCGCTGCTCGACATCGATTTCGGCACCTATCCCTTTGTCACCTCGTCGAATGTGATTGCCGGGCAGGCGGCGACCGGCGTCGGCATCGGACCGGGCGGGATCGATTTCGTGCTGAGCATCGTCAAGGCTTATACCACGCGGGTGGGCGAGGGGCCGTTCCCGACAGAGCTTGACGATGGCGATGGCCAGCGGCTGGGCGAGCGGGGCCACGAGTTCGGCACCACCACGGGGCGCAAGCGGCGCTGCGGCTGGTTCGACGCGGCGCTGGTGCGGCAGACCTGTGCGGTGAACGGCGTCAACGGCATCGCGCTGACCAAGCTTGATGTGCTGGACGGGTTCGAGGTGCTGAAGATCTGCGTCGGCTACGACCTCGATGGCCAGAGGCTCGACTACCTGCCCACCGCCGCCGATCAACAGGCGCGCTGCGTGCCGGTCTACGAGGAAATGCCGGGCTGGAGCGCCTCGACAGAGGGTGCCCGCAGTTGGGCCGACCTGCCGGGCGAGGCGGTGAAATACGTGCGCCGGATCGAAGAGCTGATCCGCTGCCCGGTGGCGCTGTTGTCCACCTCGCCGGAACGCGATGACACCATTCTGGTAACCGACCCGTTTGCCGATTGAGACCGGTGGACGCGGTATGCCGGAGGGGAATTTTGTGCCGCACTTGGTGGCGCTAACATTAATATTATCAAGGCGGTAACAGGGTGTCCCCATGGGGACACCTGGCCAGAAAGCCCGATCCACCCCCAGTCAGGAGACCCCATGGAACTCAGCTACAAATCCCGCCGCCGCTGGTCGCTGGTCGTGTTGCTGATCGGTCTGCCGCTTTACATCGTGGCCGCGGTCACCGTGGTGAACTGGTTCGACCGGCCCGGCTTTCTGACGGAACTGGTTATCTATGTCGGGCTCGGTATTTTTTGGGTGCTGCCCTTGCGCGCAGTGTTCCGCGGCATCGGCAAGGCGGACCCCGAAAAGGACGGGGCAGAGTAGGCTTTCGCCACTCCGCCCCTGCCATTTCCTTGCAGAGCCGCCCCCGTCAGGCCGAATTTGCCTCGCGCCGGGTGCCGGGATGGAACCGGCTGGTCTCGGGCAGCAAAAACTCGCCGCGCTTGATCCGGGTCACCCGGCCTTGGCGCAGCAGCACCCCGAAGGCGCGCAGCCCGTCCTCGCGGCTGATCGAGCCATCCGGGAACAGCCCCAGCACGCGGCTCATGATCTGCTGCCGCGAACAGACGTCGGCACCCTCGACATGCAGCCCGAAGGCCAGCGAAGCCTCCAGCAGTTCGGCAACGCCCTCCGCCCCGGTATCGGCGACGTAGCTCTTGAAGTCTTCGGCATCGCTGAACATGTTGCCGGTACCCTCGACGGTACCTTTAAGGCTGTCCTCGCCGAACAGCTCGTTTCTTTCCATTTCCTTGTCGAGATCGCCGGCATGTACCCGGCGCGGCTGTACCGCCTCCGCGGGCGCTTCGTCGGTATCCCGGTCGACGCGCTGTTCTGATACCAGCATCAGAGGGGGCATCTTGCGACGCGGACGGTTGCGTGTCGGCCGTTCGGTTCCGCCCTCGGATGTGGGTGGCGCCGGCTGCGTCCGAGAGGGCTGCGGCGCGGCGTCGGGGCGCACGACCTGCGCAAGATCTGCCCGATAGCGGTCCATCTCGCGGGCCGTCTCTGCCTGGGCCGATTCGCGACCGCTGCGGTTGCCGTCGGCACGCACCGAGGCAACCGCGGCCTTGAGATGCGCTATCGCAGAACGGCGGCGGCTGCCTTCGTCCTCTTCCAGCGCGGTATCCGCACGCGCCAGCAGCCGGTCGACCGATACATCTTCAGAGGTTACCGACGATGTGTCGCGTCGGCGCGGAGCGGGGTGATCGCCCTGGGCCGCCTCGTCGTCTGCCGGCGAGTCGGAAACCTCTGCCGCAGCAGTCAGGTCTTCGTCCCCATCCCCGGCTTCGTTCGGGTCCTGCCCGGTGTCGCCCGGCAGCAGCTCGTCAGCAACGTCAGCTTCGGTTTCGGCGGCGACGTCGAGTTCAAGCGCGGCGAGTTCTTTGATCAGGTCGTCCTCGTCCTCCTGGCTCAGCCCGGTCTCACCGATGGTCTGGCGGATGCCGTTGGTGTCGCCCGGGACGGCCTTTTGCTCTTCGTCGTCATCGGCCAGACCCATGCCCGCCTCTGTCTCCTCTTCCACGAACCGGGCTTTGTATTCCGCGCGGCTCATTTTCGTCACCCGAACCCGCGGCGCGATCGGGCCTTGATCATCTTCGGCAGACCTGGCGCCGCTGGTTTTAGCGCGGTTGGTCTCGGCCAGGATAATCCTCTCGATCTCGTCGCCCTCGGTCGGCTCCTCTGCCTCATCCGATCTGACCCCGAACCGGGCTATGTATTCCGCGCGGCTCAATATCGTCGCCCGAATCCGCGGCGCGATCGGGCCTTGATCATCTTTGGCAGACCTGGCGCCGCTGGTTTCAGCGCGGTCGGTCTCGGTCAGGACAAGCCTCTCGGCCTCGCCGCCCTCGGTCGGCTCCTCTGCCTCATCCGATCCGATCCCGGCCTCGGCTAGGAGCGCTGCAAGGCTGTCGTCGCCGTCTTCGGCATCCTCCAACACCGTGTCGGCGGTTTTCAGTTCTTCCGGCGCTTCGAGGGGCGAGTCATCAGTGGCCTCGGTGGGTGCAGTCTCTGGGGCGGGCTTTCTCGCAGTCGGTTGGTCCTCGTCGGGTCTGGCCTCGAATTGCGCAGCGAGGTCTTCCAGTCTGAGTTCTTCGGGGGTTTCGTCGAGCTCGGCATTTACCGGTTCCCCGCCGCCGGCGCTCGGTGGGGCAGCCAGATCGACCCGGGCCAGATCGACC
>JAAELR010000039.1 GCA_024226455.1 Paracoccaceae bacterium | reverse complement strand
GCCGGGCATCCGCTGGCGATCGAGGTGGTGCTGCCGAACCTGCACCGGCTAAGCCCGGACGAGGTGCTGCAGGGGCTCTCTGGCGGCGGCAAGCTTGATCTGACGGCGGGCAGCGAGGAACGGACCGCCAGCATCATGGCCTGCGTCGAGTTTTCCCACGCAAACCTGGAGCCGCAGTTGCAGGACCTTCTGGAATGCCTGGCGCCGTTTCGCTCGGCGATATACACCCCGGCGCTCGAGGTCTATGTCGGTCTGCTGGCCAAGCAGCCGGCCCTGTCCGACATCAACTTCGATCGCTTCGACGAGATGCTGAGCGCGGTGCAAGGGCTTGGCCTGGTCCAGCCGCATGCGCATCAGGGCGCGGCGCAGATCGGTATTCTCGGGGTACAGCCGACATTGCCGTGGTTCCTGGCCAACCGGCTTGACCGTGAAGACCGCCACGACCGGCGCGGCGCCATTCGCCATGCGTTCCGGGCCTATGCACGGCAGATCGGCGGCGGCCTGTTGCAATCGATCGAAAGCCGGGAGCCGGACAAACGCCAGATGGGCCTGTTTCTGGCCGGGATCGAGTTCGACACGCTCTCGGCCGCGCTTGAGGGCGCGCTGGACTGTCATGAAGAGGTCTACACCCTCTTTGAGCCCCTGCGCGAAAGCCTTCAGGCTACCCGCCAGTTCGGCCCTATATCGCGTCTTGCAACGCGGGTGATCGCCGGTCTCAACGCCTATCCCGAAGACGCGGTTGATGAGACTTTCGCAACCGACCGGATAACGATCGTCACCAACGCCGCAACGGCTCTGCTTGAGCTGCGGCAATTCGACGAGGCGCAGACCGGGTATCGATCCGCGCTTGCCGCGATCGACAAACTGACAGAGTCCGACGGCGACCAGGCATGGACATGGCGGGCTGTCGCACATCACCAGCTGGGCAGTGTCGCACTTTTGCGCCGTGACTTCGACGCCGCAGAGCAAGCCTACAAGACCGCGCTGGAGATCAAGATCCGGCTCGGCGATGAACATTCTGCGGCAGGCACCTATCACCAGCTGGGCAGTGTCGCACAGGAGCGCCGTGACTTCGACGCCGCAGAG
>JAAELR010000038.1 GCA_024226455.1 Paracoccaceae bacterium | reverse complement strand
GGATCACAGCACGATCAGCGCGGCGATAAAGGCCGCCAAGCCCGGCGCCCGCATCCTGATCCGCCCCGGAACCTACACAGAGAATCTGGTGCTGGACAAACCGCTGGAACTGATCGGAGAGGGTGAGCGGGACGAGGTGCTGGTGGCGGTGACCTCGGGGGATGCCCTGCGGGTCAGCGCATCGCTGGGCCTGGTGCGCAACATGCGCTTCCTGCGTGGGCAGGGAAAGGGCAATGATGTCGCCGCTTGGGTGACTGCCGGGCGCTGTGTCTTTGAGGATTGCAGTTTCACCTGCCGGTCGCTTTCCGCGGTGGTGGTCAAGGGCGCGGGCACCGCGCCAGGCTTTGACCGCTGCCGGTTCGAAGGCAGCGCACAGGGCGGGGCCAGTGTTCTGGACCACGCCACACCGCGCTTTGAAGAGTGCCGGTTCAGCGACAACGATTTGCATGGTATCGGGATCGTGGAAAAGGCCGATCCGGAGCTGCGGCGCTGCGTGATGCGGCAGAACACGCAGGTCGGTGCGTTTGTCTACAAGGATGGGCGCGGGCGGTTCACCGATTGCGATTTCGCGCAAAACGGCTTCGACGGCGTCGCGACCGAAGAAGGCGGCGCGCCGCATCTGAAGAATTGCCGCCTGATCGACAATCAGCAATGGGGGTTCAGCACAGAAGACAAGGATGGCGGCGGCACGGTGGAGGACTGCCTGTTCCGCGGCAATGCGCGCGGGGCCTGGAACCTGACCGAGGGCAGCGAGGGCAGGGTCGTGCGGCGGGACAACCGCGAGGAATAGGGCGCGCGCGCGCCCCGGGTTTTGCCCCGGGGCGCCGGTTGGTCTGGCGTCTAGTTCTTCGACTTGTCGACCATCTTGCCGGCGGAAATCCACGGCATCATGGCGCGCAGGGTCTCGCCCACGGCCTCGATCTGGTGGGCGTCGTTGTTGCGGCGGATTGCCTTGAAGCTGGGCTGGCCGACGCGGCATTCGCTCATCCAGTCGCGCACGAAACGGCCCTGCTGGATGTCGTCGAGAACCGCCTTCATCCGCGCCTTGGTCTCGGCATAGGGCAGGATGCGCGGGCCGCTGACATACTCGCCGTATTCGGCGGTGTTCGAGATAGAGTAGTTCATGTTGGCGATGCCGCCCTCATAGATCAGGTCGACGATCAGCTTGACCTCGTGCAGGCACTCGAAATAGGCCATTTCGGGGGCATAACCGGCCTCTACCAGTGTCTCGAACCCCATGCGGATCAGTTCCACGAGACCGCCGCACAGCACCGCCTGCTCTCCGAAAAGGTCGGTCTCGCACTCTTCCTTGAAGTCGGTCTCTATGACGCCAGAGCGCCCCCCGCCGATGGCCGAGCAATAGCTGAGCCCGATCTCCAGCGCCTTGCCGCTGGCGTCGTTATGGACCGCCACCAGGCAGGGCACGCCGCCGCCCTTGACGTATTCGCCGCGCACGGTGTGGCCGGGGCCCTTGGGGGCCATCATGATGACATCGACCTCGGCGGGCGCCTCGATCAGGCCGAAATGGATGTTCAGCCCATGGGCAAAGGCAATGGCGGCGCCGGGGCGGATGTTGTCGCGCACATGGGTGTTCCAGGTGTCGGCCTGCAATTCGTCGGGCATGGTGAACATCATCAGGTCACACCAGGCGGCGGCCTCGGCGATGCCCATGACGGCCAGGCCTTCGCCTTCGGCCTTGGCGGCGCTGGGCGAGCCTTCGCGCAGGGCGACAACGACATTTTTGGCGCCGGAATCCCGCAGGTTCAGGGCGTGGGCGTGGCCCTGGCTGCCGTAGCCGAGGATGGCCACCTTCATGTCCTTGATCAGATTGATATCGCAGTCGCGGTCGTAATAAACGCGCATGGGTCGTCCTTTCGGGTTGATCTGGCTGCGTCCTAACGCGGACAAGGGCGCGAGGCGAGACTGAAACGGAGTGGTTTTTTGGCCATTTAGGTGGTATTTATGCGCCATACGGGAATAATACGAGATTTTCATGCTCAATGACAGTGACCGCCGACTGTTGCGCCACCTGCAGGCCGATCCCGCGGCGAGCGTGACCGAGCTGGCGCAGGCGGCGCGCATTCCGGTCAGCCGGGCATTGCGGCGGCTGGAAAAGCTGCGCGCCACCGGCGTTATCCGCGGCATTCGCGCGGTGATCGACTGGCGGGCGCTGGGCTATTCGGTCGAGGTCTCGTTGCGCTTTACCCTCGACAAGGCCGACCCCAACGCGTTCGACGGCTTCATCGCCGCCGCCCGCGAGGTTCCAGAGGTGATCGAGATCCAGACCTTTCTGGGCAAGGTGGACGTGCGGCTTAGCGTCATCGCCCGCGACATGCGGCATTATCAAGAGATCTATCGCGGCCGCATCGTGACCCTGCCGCATATCGCCGATATCGAGGCGCTGATGCATGTGGCCACCATCAAGTCGCAAGAGACGCTGCCCATATGATCGAGCTTGACGACATCGACCGGGCGCTGCTGCGCCAACTGGCGGGCGACGCGACGCTGAACGCCGGAAAGCTGGGTCGCGCGGTAGGGCTGAGCCAGCCGGCCGCCTGGCGCCGGGTGCAGCGGCTGCGTGAAAGCGGGGCGATCCCGGCGCGGCGTCTGGATCTGGACCTGGAGCGGCTGGGCTTTGGGGTCACGGTGTTTCTGGGCGTCAAACTTGCGGCCAAGGGCCGGGTATCATTGGAGGATTTCGAGCGTGCGGTGTCGGCGATCCCCGAGGTGCAGACGGTGCAGCACGTTCTGGGTCTGTACGATTACCGGCTGCGTGTGGTGGCCCGCGATCTGGCGGATTTCGAGAGGGTGCTGCGGCGCCGGGTCATGACCTTGCCCGGGGTCGGTGAGGTCGAGGCCAATGTGCTGCTGAGCGAAGAGCGGCGGCCCGGACCACTGGGTGGACCGGCGGCCTGACGCGGCGTGCTCAGCAGCACATTGGCCTCGACCGTCGGGATCAGTGTTCAGATCCGGTTGAACGCAACCCGGGCTCAGCCGAAAACCGATCCCTCGACGGTTTGTGAGCCGGCTGTCCTCCGGGCCTGGCGTGGCGCCTCAGTAGAGCCCCGCCACGCGGGCCCGAAGCCGGACCAGTGCCAGCACCGTGTCGACGGTCGGCGTCGGCGTGCCGGTCAGGCGGCCAAGCTCTTGCACCGAGCTCACCAGCGCGTCGATTTCCAGTGGTCGGCCAAGGTCGAGATCCTGCCACATCGAGGTGCGGTGCGCCCCTACCGCGGCGCCGCCGTCGATGCGGCGTTCGACATTGATGGGGAATTTCACCCCCAGCGTCTCGGCGATTTGCTGCGCCTCGAGCATCATGCCGCGTGCCACGGCACGGGTGCCGGGATCGGTGCACAGCACGTCCAGCGTCGCGTGGGTCAACGCCGAGATCGGGTTGAACGACAGGTTGCCCCAAAGCTTGACCCAGATCTCGTCGCGGATGCGCGGGCGCACCGGCGCTTTCAGCCCCGCCGCCATCAGCGCCCCGGACAGGGCCATGGCGCGGGGTGATTTCGAGCCGTCGGGTTCGCCCAGCGAGAACCGGTTGCCCTCGACATGCCGGATCACGCCCGGCTCTGTCACCTCTGCCGCCGGGTAGACGACGCAGCCCAGCACCCGGTCGGGGCCGAACCCGTTCCACTGGGCGTCGCCCGGATCGACCGATGCCAGACGGGTGCCTTCATGGGGCCCGGCCAGTTTGTGGAAATACCACCAGGGCACGCCGTTCACGCCGCTGACAATGGTGGTGTCCTCGCCGATCAGCGGCTGCATCCGCGCCACCACCGGCGGTACTGAATGGGCCTTGAGCGTGATTATCACATAGTCCTGCGGCCCCAGCGTGGCGGGGTCGTCAGAGGCGGTGACAGGCAGGTTGACCGGGCCCGCGCCCGCCTCAATCAGGGTCAGGCCGTTGGCCTGCATCGCTGCCAGATGTGGCCCGCGGGCCACCAGGCTGACATCGGCCCCGGCCTGAGCCAGCTTTGCGCCCATGTAGCCGCCGATGGCGCCGGCGCCGAATATGCAGATCTTCATCGCCTAGGCCTCAGTCAGCCCCAGCTTCTCGGCCATGCCGATCCGCTGGATCTTTCCGGTGGCTCCCTTGGGGATCTCGTCGAGCAGGATCACCGAACGCGGCACCTTGAAGTTGGCCAGCCGACTGGCGGCAAAGGCGCGGATGTCCTTTTCGGCAAGCTCAGAGCCCTCTGCCAGCACCGCCGCGGCGGCGACATCTTCGCCCAGCCTGGGGTGCGGCACGGCAAAGCACACGACCTGCGCGATGCCCGGATGCGACAGCAATACCGCGTCGACCTCCAGCGGGCTGATCTTTTCGCCGCCGCGGTTGATGATCTCTTTCAGCCGCCCGGTCAGGTGCAGATAACCGTCGCCGTCGAACGCGCCCTGATCGCCGGTGCGGAACCAGCGCTTGCCGCCGTCATCAAAGAAATTCTCGGCATTGGCCCTGGGGTTGCCCTCGTAGCCCGGGGTCACGTTGGGGCCGCTGATCACGATCTCGCCGGTGGCCTTTGGGGCGAGCAGACGGTTTTTGGCCTCGTCGGCGATAGCCACCTCTGGCCCGGCGGCAACCCCGACCGAGCCGGGCTTTTGCGCCCTGGGCGGCAGCGGGTTGCAACACATCTGGTGGGTTGCCTCGGTCATGCCATAGGCCTCGATCACCGGGGCGCCGAAGGTGGCGGCCAGATCCTGCATCACCGGCGCCGGCAGCGAGGCAGAGGACGAGCGCACAAAGCGCAGTCTGGTCCGTTCGATGACGTGCCCGTTGCGGCCGGCGCGTGCCAGGATGGCCTGATGCATGCTGGGAACGGCGGTGTACCAGCTGGGCCTTTCCTGATCGAGCTGGGCGAAAAAACGCAGCGCGTTGAAACCAGGCGCACAGCTTGTCCCGGCACCGGCCGCCAGCGACGCCGAGACCGCCGCGATCAGCCCGTGGATGTGAAACAGCGGCATCACGTTCAGGCAGCGGTCGGCCTGCGTCAGCGCCAGCGCGGCCATGATGTTTTGCGCCGAGGCGTATACGTTCGACTGCATCAGCGGCACGATCTTGGGGCGCGACGTGGTCCCCGAGGTGTGCAGGATCAGCGCGATATCATCCTCGGCGGGCGGGGCGGTGTCGGCGGTGCCGGTCGTGGTCTCTGCCGACAGGGTGAAGCTGCCCGCCGCAGCGTCCGCATCGAAGGACAGGCGCAGGATGGCAACGCCGGATTTGGCTGCCGCCGCCAGGGCAGGGCCGTCGTAATCGGCACCCACCACCAGCGCCCTGGCCTTGAGATCTTCGAGGTAGAACTCGTATTCCTCCTGCCGGTAGGCGGGGTTGAGCGGTGCCGTGGTTGCGGCCTGGGCGATGGCGATGAAAGCGGTGGCCATTTCCGGCCCGTTCGGCAGCACGATCGCCACCCGGTCGCCGCGCCCGATGCCGAAACCGTGCAGTGCGGCCCGGACCCCGGCGCTGAGGTCCCGCAGCCCGCCATAGCTGAGCCAGTCCCGCCCCGGCGCGCCGATGGCCGGGGCGTCGGATTGGTGATTTGCGATCAGGGCGGAAACTGTGTGGTTCATGGGGCTTCTCATCGGCTGGTTTTGGCTGGGCTGAGGTGGTTTCGGCTTTGTTATTGGTCGGCGCAATGCCTTGATAGGGTCAAATTGGGTCGAAATCAATCGCGATCAATACCGGAAGATGCGGCCCGGTTGTGGGGATTTCCTTTGACGGAGCCAAAGGTTGCGGCATATTGATGAAATTGGGTGACCAATGCTCAGGAGAACGCCGCGTGACGGATCCACCAACCGCGAACTGGAAGCATAGCCTGACCGCGTTGCAGGCGTTCATTTGCGATGGCGGGTACCGGCCCGGCGACCGCCTGCCGCCCGAGCGGGAGCTTATCGAACGGCTATGCCTGACCCGCGCGACCCTGCGCCGTGCCCTGGACGCGCTGGAGCGCGAGGGCGTGATCTGGCGGCATGTGGGCAAGGGCACCTTTCTGTCAGAGACCGGCGGCGAAGGGCAGGGCGGCAGTTTCGCCGATCTCGGCAAGCGGCTGACCCCGGTCAAGATGATGCGGGCCAGGGCCTGCATCGAACCGGCCATCGCCCGAGAGGCGGCGATCAATGCCTCGACCGAGGCTCTGGACCGGATCCGTCAGGCACGCGACATCAACGCGGCGGCACCGGACTGGGCGGCCTACCAGCAAAGCGATGACGCGTTTCACCGGACCATCGCCGCCGCGTCGGACAACGCGCTGCTGGTGGCTCTGTTCGACCGGCTCAACCAGGTCAAGCGCGACGTCACCTGGGGCAACATCACCGAGGTCTCGGGGCATCCACAATGGATGCGCGACAGCTTTGCTGAACATGCCGCGATCTGCCGGGCCATCGAGGCGCGCGACGCGGGCGGGGCGCAAGAGGCCATGCGGCGGCATATCGGCTCTGTCTCGGCGCGGTTCTTCGGCGAGATCTGAGAATGCAGGGCCGTGGCGGATGCAGGATGCGGCTGGTCTTGGCTGTTGCGCCTGATAAGGTCGGCCCAAAAAGCGGGACGCCGCCCCCGGGAAAGAGGCTTTCATGCGCCTGACCGATGCCCAGACCACCGCCGCAGCCGCCGTCGAAGACCGGATGCCCGAGCTGTCGCAATGGTGCGCCACGATCTTCGATTATGGCGAGACGGCGTGGCGCGAATACCGATCTGCGGCGTGGTATGTGGAAAGGCTGCGCGCCGAGGGGTTCAGCGTCGAACAGGGCTCTGGCGGCATGCCGACGGCGTTCTGCGCCGAATGGTCGAATGGCGACGGGCCGGTGATCGGCATGTATGCCGAATACGATGCGGTGCCCGGCAATTGTCAGGCCGCCGACACGCATCGCGGCCCGCGTCCGGGGCTGGGCTATCAGGCCGGCGGCCATACCGACCCGCATTCGGCGCTGGGCATCAGCACGCTGGGCGGTGTTCTGGCCACCAAGGCAGCGATGGAACGGCACGGGCTTGCCGGCGGTCTGCGCTATACCGGCGAGCCCGCCGAGAAGGTGCGCGGATCCAAGCCCATCCATGCGGCAAAGGGCTATTACGACGGGCTGGCGGCGATGCTGTCTTTCCACCCGTTCTATATGCTGCCGATGTGCAATACCGTGCGCTGGGACACCCATTGCGGTGCGGCCTATTCGATGATCTACCGCTTCATCTGCGATGCGCCGGAAGCCTGGGGCGTGCCGGATGGCGCGCCGATCCCGCAATCGCATTGCGCGGTGCGCGCGCCCGGAGCGACGGACGCTCTGATGACCATGTTCCAGTCAAGCCGGGTGCTGCGCGAGGCGATGCTGCCGCATCAGGGTGGCTGGTCAATCTCCGAGGCGATCCTGAGCGCCGGGCAGGCCACCGCCGACAACCTGCCCGCCGGGCTGGCAGAGATCCAGTACATGATGCGGGTGCCCGATGTGGCGATGGCAGAGCAGGTCACGGGCCTGCTCGACCGCAATGCCGAAGCCGCCGCGGGGCTGACCGGATGCCGGGTCGAACGCCACTGGGTCTGCAAGTCGCGCCCCGGTCTGGCCAATCATGCCATGGCGGATGTTGTCTGGCGGGCGATGCAGCAGGCCGGGCCGCCGGTCTGGGGCAGTGCGGCCAGGCAAACGGCGCGGCAAATCCAGGTAGATCTGGGGATGGAGCCGATGGACGCCCCTTTCATCGACGAAATGACCCGGCTGATCGCGCCGCAAGAGGCCGAGGCGATCCTGCGCAGCGATCTGCCGCCCAGCCAGCTGAATTCCACCTCGGACGATTATACCGACATGACCTGGCATGCCCCGACGGCGCGGTTCTATGTGGCGCGACCGGCGCTGAGGCCGGCAGAGGGTCTGTCATATCCGCCCTGGGTGATGAACGCGATGGGCGGCATCCCGGCGCTGATCGACCCGATGATCCGCACCGCCGCCACCACACTGGCCCTTTCTGCCCTGCGCCTGCTGGAAGACCCCGGCGCACGCGCCGCGGCGATGGACGAGTTCACCGCACGCACCGGCGGCGGGGTGGGCGGCTCTGGCTGGATGGCGCCGCTTTGCGACTATGACCCGCCGATCCATTTCGGCTGGCCTGAATACGTGAGCACCGAACGCGGTCGCGACTGGTCGATCCCCGGCGCGATGCCCGGGGCTTAGGCTGCGCGGGACCGCTTGCGCCGCGGGCCCGCGCGGCGCAGGGTTGCGCCGATGGCAAGGGAGAGAGAAATGGGCTGGCAGGACTATCTGGACAGGCAACAGGACCGTTTCATTGGTGAGCTTTTCGATTTCGTGCGGATCCCCTCGGTCTCTGCCAAGCCCGAAAACATCCCCGACGTGCAACGCGCCGCCGAATGGGTCGCCGGACGGCTGACCGCCGCGGGTATCGAGAACGCCGAAGTTCTGCCGACGGCCGCGCATCCGGTGGTTTGCGGCGACTGGCTGCACGCGCCCGAAGGCGCCCCCACGGTGCTGATATACGGTCATTTCGACGTGCAGCCGGCCGAGCCATTCGAGCTTTGGACCTCGCCGCCCTTCGAGCCCGAGATCCGGGACGGGCGGATTTATGGCCGCGGTGCTTCGGACGACAAGGGCGGCATGCTGATCCCGATTCTGGCCGTCGAGGCGTTGCTGGCGGATACCGGGACGCTGCCGGTCAATGTGAGGTTCTTCTTTGAGGGGCAGGAAGAGATCGGCTCGCCCGACCTGCCGCCCTTTGTCGAGGCCAACAGCGACCGGCTGACCGCCGACATGATCTTTTCCGCCGACGGGCTGCAATACGGCGCCGACATGCCGCAGATCGTAACGGCGCTGAAGGGGCTGGTGTCGCTGGAGATCGTGGTTAGCGGGCCGCGCGCCGACCAGCATTCGGGGCTGTATGGCGGCGGTATCGCCAACCCGGCGATGGGGCTGGCGCAGGCGCTGGCCGGGCTGAAATCGCCCGATGGCCGGGTCACGGTGGCGGGGTTCTACGATGACGTGGCGCCGTTGACCCAAGAGGACCGCGCCGCCATGGCGCGGGTGCCCTATGAAGAGGCGGCCTATCTGGCCGAGACCGGGGCGCCGGGTGTGGCCGGAGAGCCGGGCTATACCACGTGGGAGCGTCTGGGCGCGCGTCCGACGCTGGATGTGAACGGGCTGGCCAGCGGCTGGCAGGGCGACGGCAGCAAGACGGTGCTGCCCGCCGAGGCAAGCGCCAAGATCACCTGCCGGCTGGTGGCCGGGCAGACGCCGGAAAAGGTGTTCGACCTGATCGAGGCGCATGTGGCGGCCTGCATGCCCGAGGGGCTGCGGGCAAGGGTGACCCGCCTGCCCGGGCGGGCCGATCCGTTCCTTGTTCCTGGCGGACACAATGCCTCTGCGGTGGCCGCCAATGTGCTGCAAGAGGTCTATGGCGTCGCCCCCTACCGGACCCGGCTCGGCGGCTCGATCTCGGTGATGACCACCCTGCTGGAGGTTCTGGGCCTGCACGCGGTGATGTTCGGGTTCAGCCATGGCGACGAGAACCTGCATGCGCCCGACGAGTTCTTTCGCCTCGCCGCCTTCCGGCGTGGCCAGACCGCATATGTGAAGCTGCTGCAGGCGATCGGGGCCTGACGGGGCCGGGGCCGCTCAGAACCCTGGCACCGGGGCCTGAAGCTCTTGCAGCTGGGCCGCATCGGTCCCGGCGATCCGGGCCAGCAGCGCCCGGGCCATGCCTGCTCCGGCGCCGGCGATGTCTTCGTGGATGGTGTCGATCTTCGGGCGGAACAGGTCAAAGACCCGGCTGGTCTGTTTTGCCACCAGATCGACGTCGCGCCCGAGCCGCAGACCGGCGTCACAGATTGCCGCATTGGTGGCAATTGCCGCGATCTCGCCGGCGCAGATCCAGCCGTCGGGCGGGCCCGGCTCTGCCAGGCGCCGGGCGATGCGGGCGCTGGTCTCTTCGGCGGGGGTGCTGAGATCGTGGTCTTCGGGCACCTCGGCCATGACGCCGGCCTCTTGGATCGCCCGGGCGAAACCTTGCATCATGTGATCGGCAAAGCTGTAGCGGCGCCGGGGTGGGATGATCGCGATCTTGCGGCGGCCCTTGCTAACCAGACGCTGCACCGCGAGCCTGGCGAAGGCGGCGTTGTCATAATCGCACCAGGCATGCGGCCCCAGCCGGGTACGTCCGTAGGTCACGAAGGCAAACTCCGCCGCCAGCAGGAATTCGACGCGGGCATCGTCGGGCTCTGTCCGGGCAAACATCAGGCCGTCGGCCAGGCGGTTGCGCACGATATGCCGGATCGGGCGCATCGGGTCCTCGCCCAGTTGGTACTGGGTCAGCGTCAGGTGATAGCGGGTGTCGCGCACCACCTCGGCCACGCCCGAGATCATCGAACCGGAAAAGTCGATGATCTCGCTATGGGGGTCGAGCACCAGCGCGATCACGTTGGTGCGCCCGGTGCGCAGCCTCTGCGCCGCAGGGTCGGGCACATAGCCGATCTCGGCGGCGATCTTGGCCACGCGTTCGCGTGTGCGCCGGGCGATCTTGGGATCATCGGCCAGCGCGCGCGATACCGTAGCGACGGCAAGCCCGGTCATCTCGGCGATGCTGCGCAGGGTGGGCCGTGGACCGGCAGGATCGTCCTTACCCGTTGGCATCGGCGTTGTCTGGCCTGGTGCGATCTGGGTAAGTCTCTGGAATCGGGGATGTTTTTACAATGGTGAACCGCATGCGGTCAAGTGTAGGCTAGGCTTGACCGTGCTGCAATTAAAACGTTACAAACGGGCAACCGTCGGGAGCGGCGTAACTCTGGGAGGAAGACAATGAACAAGACCTACAAACATCTGAAGCTGTCGGCTGCGGCGTTGGCGCTGTCGGTCGGCGTGGCTCAGGCCGCCGACGTGGAAGTGCTGCACTGGTGGACCAGTGGCGGCGAGGCCGCGGCGCTGAACGTGCTGAAGCAGGATCTCGAAGGTCAGGGCATCGGCTGGCAGGACATGCCGGTTGCCGGTGGCGGCGGCACCGAGGCGATGACCGTGCTGCGCGCCCGCGTAACCGCTGGCAACGCGCCGACCGCGGTGCAGATGCTGGGTTTCGACATTCTCGACTGGGCCAAGGAAGGCGCGCTGGCCGACCTGAACGCCACCGCCGCGGCCGAGGGCTGGGACGCCGTGGTTCCCGAGGCGCTGCAGGCCTTCGCCAAGCATGACGGCAAGTGGATCTCGGCGCCGGTCAACGTGCACTCGACCAACTGGGTCTGGGCCAACAAGGCCGTGCTTGACGCCAACGGCATCTCGGCGCCCACGACCTGGGAAGAGTTCGTCGCGGCGGTCGAGACGCTGCATGATGCGGGCGTGACAGCGATTGCCCATGGCGGGCAAGCCTGGCAGGACGCCACGGTGTTCGACGCCGTTGCCATGTCGACGGGCGGGCCCGACTTTTACAAGGCTGCCTTCATCGATCTGGACCCGACCGCGCTGGGCTCTGACACGATGAAAGAGGCGTTCGACCGCATGGCTTTCATCCGCGATCATGTGGATGAGAACTTCTCTGGCCGCGACTGGAACCTCGCCACGGCGATGGTGATCAACGGCGAGGCCGGGTTCCAGATGATGGGTGACTGGGCCAAGGGCGAATTCCTCAACGCCGGCAAGGTGCCGGGCGAGGATTTCCTGTGCTTCCGGTTCCCGGGCACTGGCAGCCAGGTCACGTTCAACGCCGACCAGTTTGCCATGTTCGATCAGGGCGGTCCGGTTTCGGCAGAGCAGGCAGCTCTTGCCAGCGCCATCCTGTCGCCGTCGTTCCAGTCGGCCTTCAACGTGGTCAAGGGCTCGGTTCCGGCGCGTACCGACGTCTCTGACGAGGCTTTCGACGCCTGCGCCAAGCAGGGCATGAAGGATCTCGCGGCGGCTTCGGCTTCGGGCAACCTCTTTGGCTCGATGGCGCATGGCCATGCCGCGCCGGCTTCGGTGAAAAACGCCATCTACGACGTGGTCACCGCTCATTTCAACGGCGAGTACGACAGTGCCACCGCCGTTACAGAGCTGGTCGAAGCGGTGTCGATCGCGCAATAAGCCTCTCTCCGGCGAGGCGGCCCCAGCCGGGAGCCGCCTCGCCACTTGTCACGGACCGTCCCGACGAAAAGGGGGGCTGCCATGGCCGCGCGTGCCGAGGCGGATCTGAGGACCCGACTGCAGAACTGGATACCCAAGCTGGTGCTGTCGCCTTCGCTGGCGATGATATTCGTATTCGTCTACGGCTTCATCCTGTTCACGCTCTATCTGTCGTTCACCGACAGCCGCATGCTGCCCTCGTTCGGCTGGGTCGGGCTGGAAAACTATTCAAAGCTCTGGCGGCTTTCCCACTGGGAAATATCGCTGACCAACATGGGCATCTTCGCCGGGCTCTATATCGTGGTCTGCACCGTGATCGGGCTGATGCTGGCGATCTTCCTTGATCAGAAGATCCGCGGCGAGGGGGTGTTGCGGCCGCTTTACCTATACCCCATGGCGCTGTCGTTCATCGTGACGGGGACGGCGTGGAAATGGTTCCTGGACCCGGGCATCGGGCTTGAGAACACCATGCATCTGTGGGGCTGGGAGAGCTTCAGCTTCAACTGGATCAAGGATCGCAACTACGCCATCTACTGCCTGGTTCTGGCGGCGGTCTGGCAGACCAGCGGTTTCGTGATGGCGATGTTTCTGGCCGGGCTGCGCGGTATCGACAACGAGATCCTCAAGGCGGCACAGATGGACGGCGCTTCCAACTGGAACCTCTACCGGCGCATCATCATCCCGCAGTTGCGGCCCGCGTTCCTGAGCGCCTTCGTCATTCTGGCGCATCTGGCGATCAAGACCTTCGACCTGGTGATTGCGCTGACCGGCGGCGGGCCGGGGCGGGCCACCGAACTGCCCGCGACCTTCATGTATTCCTACACCTTCACGCGTAACCAGATGGGTATCGGCGCCGCCTCTGCCGTCATCATGCTGATGACTATTGCGGCGATCATGATCCCCTATCTCTATGCCGAACTTCGGGAGCGCAAGTGATGGCCGCCGCAACCCAGGGCACAGCGATCCGCACCGGCCGCGTGGCGCGCACCTTCATCTATCTGGTGCTGCTGCTGTTTGCGCTGTTCTATATGCTGCCGCTCTATGTGATGCTGGTCAATTCCGTCAAACCGCTTTCGGAAATCACCGGCGGAGGCATGATGAACCTGCCCGAGATCTGGACGGTGGAACCCTGGCGCAAGGCTTGGTCCGAGGCGCAGATCGGGGTGCAGCCCACCGGGCTGAAACCGTATTTCTGGAACTCGATCAAGATGGTGGTGCCGGCGGTCGCGATGTCGACGATCCTGGGGGCGCTGAACGGCTATGTGCTGACCAAGTGGCGGTTCCGCGGCGACACCATTCTTTTCGGGCTGATGCTGTTTGCCTGTTTCATTCCGTTCCAGATCGTGCTGATCCCGATGGCCCGGGTACTGGGCGTTCTGGGGCTGGCGGGGTCGACCTGGGGGCTGGTGCTGGTGCATCTGGTCTACGGCATAGGTTTCACCACGCTCTACTTTCGCAACTACTATGCCGCCTTCCCCACTGAACTGGTGCGCGCCGCGCAGATCGACGGGGCCGGGTTCTTCCAGATCTTCTGGCGTATCCTGCTGCCCTCGTCGGGGCCGATCGCGGTGGTCTCGATAATCTGGCAATTCACCAATATCTGGAACGACTTCCTGTTTGGCGCTTCTTTCGCCGCCGGCAATGGGGCACCGATGACGGTGGCGCTGAACAATCTGGTGCAGTCGTCGACGGGCGTGAAGGAATACAACGTGCATTTCGCCGGCGCGATCCTGGCGGCGACGCCAACGTTGCTGGTCTACATCGTCGCAGGGCGCTACTTCGTACGCGGCCTGATGGCCGGTTCGGTGAAAGGATAACCTGATGGGCTTTCTCGATATCCGCAACGCCACCAAGTCCTACGGGGCGGTCGAGGTGCTGCACAATGTCGATATCAACGTCGAAGAGGGCGAGTTTCTGGTGCTGGTCGGCCCCTCGGGCTGCGGCAAGTCCACGCTGTTGAACATGATCGCGGGGCTTGAGGATATCACCAGCGGCGATATCGCCATCAGGGACCGGGTGGTCAACGGCGTGCATCCCTCGAAACGCAACATCGCCATGGTGTTCCAGTCCTACGCGCTTTACCCCAACATGACAGTGGGGCAGAACATCACCTTCGGTCTGGAAATGCACGGTGTGCCCAAGCCCGAACGCGAGAAGGCCATGGCCGAGGTGGCAAAGCTGCTGCAGATCGAGGAGCTGCTGGGCCGCAAGCCCGGCCAGCTGTCGGGCGGTCAGCGCCAGAGGGTCGCCATGGGCCGCGCGCTGGTGCGCAAGCCGGATGTGTTCCTGTTCGACGAGCCGCTCAGCAACCTCGACGCCAAGCTGCGCGTCGACATGCGCACCGAGATCAAGAAGCTGCACCAGACGCTGGGCACCACCATCGTCTATGTCACCCATGACCAGATCGAGGCGATGACGCTGTCGACGCGGATCGCGGTGATGAATGACGGCTATGTGCAGCAGCTGGGCTCGCCGAAAGAGATCTACGACAACCCGGCCAACCTTTTTGTCGCCACCTTCATGGGCTCGCCCTCGATGAACCTGATCCAGGTGAAGCTGCGGGTCGAGGCCGAGGCCGCCTTTGCCGATACCACCGACGATCAGGGCGGCAAGGTCAGCCTGCCGGTCTGCGGCGCCTCTGCGGCGCTGAAATCCTATAAAGGCCAGACCGTGACCCTGGGTTTGCGCCCCGAGGCGCTGACCGATGTCGAGGGCGCCGACCACCGTTCAGACCATGTGGAGAAGGTGCAAAGCATGGTGACGGTGACGGAGCCGGCGGGCTCTGATACCTTCGTCACCACCACGTTCGGCGGGACGAATTGCGTGGCACGGATGCGGGCGGATGCCGATGTGCACCCCGGGCAGCGGGCCGAGTTTGCCTTCAACATGGAAAAGGCGGTGCTTTTCGATCCGAAATCGGGAAAGCGGATCGTCTGAAGCGGCCGCGTTCCAGGCCATGGCAGAGAAATACGATTTCATCATCGTAGGCGGCGGCCCGGCGGGCTGCGTGCTGGCAAGGCGGCTGGTCGATTGCGGCGCGGTCTCGGTCCTGCTGTTGGAGGCGGGGCCGTCCGACTGGCACCCGTTGCTGCATATGCCTGCCGGGTTCACCAAGCTGACCGGCGAAAGCCACAGCTGGGGCTACGAGACCGCGCCGCAAACCGGGCTGAACGGCAAGCGCGTCTGGTACCCGCAGGCCCGGGTTCTGGGCGGCGGCTCTTCGATCAACGCCCAGCTTTATACCCGCGGCAACCGGTGGGACTATGACAACTGGGCCGCGCATGGCTGCACCGGCTGGGGCTATGACGAGGTGCTGCCCTATTTCATCCGCTGCGAAGACAACAACCGCTATGCCGACGCCTGGCACGGGCAGGGCGGCCCATTGCGGGTTTCTGACGTGGTGCCGCACAAGCTGACAACCGTGTTTGCCCGCGCCGCGCAGCAGGCAGGCATGCGCTTCAACCCCGATTTCAACGGCGCCGAGCAGGCGGGCCTGGGTTATTACCAGGTCACCAACCGCGACGGGCGGCGCAGTTCAGCCTCGGTCTGTTACCTGCGGCCCGTCATTGGCAACGAGCTGCTGACGATGCGCTGTAAGGCGCATGTGCAACGCATAGAGATCGCCGGGGGACGCGCCGTGGCGGTCTGGGTCGGTGGGCAGCGCATCGAGGCGGGGCGCGAGGTTTTGCTGACCGCCGGCGCCATCGGCAGCCCGCGGGTGCTGCTGCATTCCGGCATCGGCCCGGCGCAGCATCTGGCCGAGGTCGGTGTCGATCTGGTGATGGACGCGCCGGCGGTGGGCGAGAACCTGCAAGATCACATGGATGTTTTCGTGGTCACCGAATGCGCTGGCCCGCACAGTTTCGACCGCTACAAACCCTGGTACATGTCGGCGGTGGCCGGCTTGCAATACCTGGCCTTCGGCACCGGCATCGTGGCCTCCAACATCTGCGACGGCGGCGGGTTCTGGTATGCCGACAAAAGCGACGCGGCCCCGGCGCCCGATATCCAGTTCCACTTTCTGCCCGGCTCGGGTCTGGAACACGGGCTGAGCCCGGTGAAGAACGGGGTGACGCTGAACTCAGCCTATCTGCGGCCCAGGTCGCGCGGGCAGGTGCGGCTGAAATCCAATGACCCGCGCGCCAAGGTGTTTATTGACCCGAATTACTGGGGCGATCCGCATGATGTGGGGATGTCGCTGCAAGGCTTCCGGCTGGCCCGGCGGATCATGGCGCAGCCTGTGTTCAGGGACTGGATGAAGGCAGAGGCGCATCCGGGGGCGGCGGCGATGAGCGACGATGACATCAAGGACTATGCCTATCGCCACGCCAAGACCGACTATCACCCGGTCGGCACCTGCCGGATGGGCGCGGCAGAAGACCCGCGAGCGGTGGTTGACCCGCAGTTGCGACTGAAGGGCATCGAGGGGCTGCGCGTCTGCGACAGTTCGGTGATGCCCTTCGTCAACTCGTCCAACACCAACGCGCCGACGATGATGATCGCCGAGAAAGCCGCCGACATGATCCGCGCCGATCACGGGATTTGACGGGCGCGGGGACTGTGCAACATCGGGCAGCCATGCGCCCGGTCAAGGACACGCAGCCGGCGGGCTGGTATCCTTGGGTGAGGCCAGACCTGAGGAGGTTCGGGCGAGCGGGCTATCCCGGTGGCACGGGGGGGGCGGAGCGCGGTGCGTGCTCGCCAATCGGTCGTTGCATGGCCCAAGATCCTTGGTGGCGCCTTGGAGAAACCGGTCGAAGCGGAAAGGGATTGTGACATGAATAACGCGGGTATCGCGATAGTCGCGGCGCTTGGCCTCGGGTTTTCCGGGGTCGTTGGCCTGGATGTCGCCGTGGCGAAATCGAATGTTACGAAA
The DNA here is from genome assembly GCA_024226455.1 of Paracoccaceae bacterium. Classification (GTDB taxonomy): domain Bacteria; phylum Pseudomonadota; class Alphaproteobacteria; order Rhodobacterales; family Rhodobacteraceae; genus JAAELR01. The sequence goes on along the minus strand of JAAELR010000038.1, from coordinate 62,416 downwards.
GTTTGCAAGCATCACACCCATGAGGCGAGCGGCGAAAACCGGATTTATGATCGGGCCTTCGCAGGAGCCCTGCAAAACTGGAAGGATATCGTGGTTGCGCATGACGGTCCCATCTGGGCGAAGATCGACCGCGGCGCTCCGGTCCATTGCGAGAATATCTCGAAAAACAATCTGGATTGGTGGCACTGCACGGTGATCTATCGGCCATGCAAACTGGTTCCGCTGGATCTTCCTGACAGCCTGCCCGCGCCGGTTCCATCGCCGGGAACCAGAGCCAACCCCTGACGGGGGCAAGCGAAGGCGCGGGGCTGCCGGTCAGGCCAGTTGGCGCCGGTAATCGCTGACCAGCAGATGCGTCGGCGCCTCGTCTTCCTTGATCTCGGCAAAGCGGCCGATGGGCTCGCGGAAGACATTGTCGGTCTCATCGTCGTTGACCGTAGAAACCTCGCCGATCAGCACGTCGCCGCCTTCGCCCCAGAAGGCATGCCAGTCACCGGGCATCAGCGTCACGCTTTGCCCCGGGGCAAAGCGCAGGCAATCGCCGGGGGCAAAGCCGCGGCGGATGCCGTCGCACCAGACGGTGCCGCCGCGATCGTCGGCGAAATTGCCCTCGTCATCGGAGCCAAAAAGTTCGACCACCAGCGTGGCGCCGCCGCGGTTGATGATGTCCTCGGCCTTGATCACGTGCCGGTGCATGGGCGAAAGCTGGTCGGACCGCGAGATCAGCAGCTTTTCGGCATAGCACATGCCGCCGCCGCGCTGCAGGTCGGCCAACCGCCCGTTGCGCAAGGTGAATAGGAACAGCCCCATCTGATCGAACCGTCCCGCGCCATAATCGGTGATATCCCAGCCGCAGCGCGCCTCGATGACGTTGCGGGCGACGTCCCTGTTGGCACGAAACTCGTCCGGGCTCCAATAAGCGAAGGGGGGCAGGGTGAAGCCGTGGCCGCGGATCATCTCGTCGGCCTCGGTCATGATCTGGTTGATACGCGAGCGTTTCATGGCGTCGTTTCTTTGCGGGACAGGAACCTGATGACCATAGCCGCCGGGTGAGAGAACTCCAAGCCGCCGCAGGCTGTTTTTGGTTTGTGGCAGGGCTGGCCGGGGTTTGTCGGCCCGCGCGTTACAGATCCAGTTCGATCACCCCGTCCGGTTGTGCCGCCCGGCTGCGGCAGGTGATGATCGTGCTCTGGCGCTGCTTCATCGACAGTACGAAATCGCGGTGTTCCACGTCGCCCGCTGCCAGCCCGCATTTGCACACCCCGCAAATGCCATCGGAGCATTTCACATCCACATGCACCCCGGCCTCGATCAGCACGTCCGACAGGTGCTTGTCGGCGGGCACGTGCAGCTCTTTGCCCGAGCTCCGCAGCTTTACGGTGAAAGGGTGGTTTTCATACTCCGGTTCCTCGGGTACCGAGAAATACTCCAGATGCCGCGCCTCTTGCGGAAAACCCTGCCGCCCGGCGGCATCGATCACGCCAGTCATGTAGCGGTCGGGCCCGCAGGCATAGATGTGCCAGCCGGGCTGGTAGCCGCCGAGCACCTTGTCCAGATCGGCCCGGGTGCCCTGGTCGGAGAAATGCAGATGCACCCTGTCTGCCCATGGAACCCCGGCCAGATCCGCCAGATAGCCGGCATCCGTCTTGCGGCTGGCGGAATAGTGCAGCTCGAACTCGGCCCCCAGCCCATGCAGCCGGTGGCCGAAGGCGATCATCGGCGTGACGCCGATGCCGCCGCCCATCAGCAAGGTCCTGGTCGCGCTCTCGTCCAGTTCGAAATGGTTGATCGGCCTGGAGACAAACACCTTGCGCCCCTGATGGAAGATCCGGTGCATCAGCTTCGATCCGCCGCGCCCCTCGTCCTCTCGCAAGACCCCGATCTGATAGCGGCCGCGATCCGCCGGATCGCCGGACAAGGAATACTGCCGCAGAAACTCTGGCGCTACCAGCACGTCGAGATGGGCGCCCGCGCTCCATTGCGGCAGGTCGCCACCACCCAGCGCGGAAAACTCGTATTTCGCCACATCCGGGGTCATCATCTCGACCCTGGTCAGTTCCACCCGCACCACCGGGGCATCCGCCTCGTCGGGCACTGTGTAGCGGTGCACCACGGTCATGTCGCCACCCGCCAGACGGGAGCGGTATTCGCGGGCCGAGACCATCGCCTCATAAGCCCTGATCCCCGCCTCGCGGTCCATGGCGAACGGATAGGGCCAGGGATGCGGCGCCAGCGGGGCGGGGTAGACCGCCAGCGTCTGGTCCTCGTATTTCAGGTCCAGATCGCGTTGCAGACCGCGCCGGTTCAGTTCGTGTTCCGAGGGCCCATAAGAACCATCCGGCTGCAGCTCGATATCCCACCACCATTTCTTGGTGTCGTTCAGCCCGCCATTGCCGACAATGTCGTCAAGCTTTGCCAGCGGCCTTGCCAGCGCCGGCACATGGCTGGCGACCCATCGCAAGGGCGCCTCGGCAAAGAGACCTTCCAGGTTCCACGGGCAGGTCTTCATGCAGCGCCCGCACATGGCGCCGCCCTTGGTGGTGACCCGGTAGGTGGCGCATTTCTGGCTGTCGGATTTCCAGATCTCATAGCCGTTGAACATCAGCTTTGGCCCGGTGGTGATGGCGCCCGACGGGCATTCGCGGGCGCATTTGCTGCAGGCTTCGCAGAACGCCTGCAGGCCAAAATCGATCGGCTTGTCGTGGTCCATCGGCATGTCGGTGGTCACCACGCCCGATTTCAGCCGCGGCCCCAGATAGGGGTTCAGGATCACCTCGCCGATGCGACTGACCTCTCCGAGGCCGGAAAGCAGCAGCAGCGGCGGCTGCAGCACCTCGCCGTCCATCACCGAATGCGCCTTGGCCTTGTAGCCGAGGTTGCGGATCTGCTGGGCGATGACGCCGCCCAACAGCGAGAACCGCAGATAGGCCCGCATCGACTGGGCGACGGATATCCAGTCGTCGCCCGAGGCGCCCTCCATGGTTTCATAGCCCTGGTCGATGATCATGCTGACCGCCTGGTCGTGCGGCGGATCGATGGCATCGCCGGTGGCGTCGTGGCTGTACCATGTCCAGTCCGGGCAGCGGCTGAGCCCCACGGCGTCTATGCCAAGAAAATAGGTCGCCGCCTTCAGGTTTGCGGCGTTGCGGGAGGCATCCGCAGGTCGGTCAACCTTTGCGCTTTCGCCGTCCTGAAGCAACACGAACGCACCCAGCATGCGCCTTTGCGCAAAGCTCGGGGCGGATTTGCGGGCGTAGTAGCCGCCCTTCGCGTTGTCCTGCACGGTCTTGCCCAGGTCACCGAACTGGGCCCGGGCGAACATGTCGGCGCGTTTCGGGACGCGGGCGACATTGGCCTCGTCGATATAGGTGGTGGGGGTCTCGACCCGTTTCAGCCTCTCGAACGGGTGCGCCCCGTCCACATAGCGGCGCTTGGCAAAGGGGTCGCGGTTCAGCGCCGACTTGGCGTGGCCCAGCCCCAGCCGCCAGCCGAGCCCGCCCAGCTTTTGCCGCGCCATGGGCGCCAGCGGGCGGTCATGCGCTATCGGCATCGAGGTGGTTACCGCCGCGACGCCATAGCGGGTGCCAAGCCAGGGGGCGATCAGCTGGCCGTTTTCCAGGCTGACCAGCCCTGAAGCCAGCGCAAGTTGCCCCAGATCGACATCCGAAGAGGTTGCGGTATGGGCTTTGGCGGCAAAGCCCAGCAGGCGGATGTAATTGGCGATCACCACGGCGGTCTCGGTGGCGCGCAGGCAGGCGCGGTGGTCTTGAGCATCCGCAATCCAGTCGCTGCCGGGTTCGTCCGGGTCGGGGTCGCGCATGTGCTCGTAGAGAAACACGATTGTGTGGTCCTGCCCGTCGATGCCGCGCGGCGGGGCCTCCATGCTTTCCTTCAGATCGGCCATGATCACGTCGATGCCGGATGCCAGCGTCTTGGTCTGGCGGGTGCGCAGCGCCCCTGCCAGCCGGTCGATATCGGGGTTGCGCAGCGGTTCGGCCAACAGTGCCTCTGGTGGTACCGGGCCGCAGCCGATCATCGAAGCGTCAGAGAAATAGCCGAAAGCTTTCAGGTGGTTGGCCCGTTCAAGCGGGTCGTCGGGGATGCCGGCACGGGCCGGGTTGACGAACCCGTCGCGGATCGCGTCCATCATCGCCTGAAACTCGCCCATGGCGTTGACGATGCTTTCGGGCCGTTCGGGGCGGCGAAAGTCCAGCGCCGGCATCGGCGGCACTGATCCCGCCGGCAGGGCGGCGGCGCGCTTGAGCCGTTCAAGCGGGTAGGGGCCCAGATGCACCGGGCGTTTGCGGTCGGAAAAAAAGCGAATGCCCATGGTCAGCGGCCCCCTTTTGCCGTCTCGGTACTATTCCGCGCAATACCCGGTACTTCAAGGCAACTCGCGCGAGGTCGCGCCTGTGCCGTGCCGGTGCCTTGCGGACCCTGTGCACCGGTTGCCTACCGCGGCAGAGCCGATCACAAAGTGCCACAAAGCCCGGCGCGGCCTCAACCGTCCGTGTATCTTTCGCCGGCGGGTCCGCGGAATTTCGCGGTCAGTTCCCCGGGCACCTCAGAGCCGTCGACCAGGAAAGGCAGGATACCGCGGCGCGACGAGCCTCCGCGTCCGGCCTTGATGGCATCGTCCGACATGGTCACCCGCTGCGCCAGACGCCGGCCCCATTGGGCCAGATGCCCGTAAAGCCGGTCGATCTCGGCCTGATGCGCGCCGGTCTTTGCAAGGTCGTGAAACTCTTCGGGGTCGGTTTCCAGATCGAACAGCATCGGGCGCAAACCGCCCTCGGCATGGATCAGCTTCCAGCGCCCGTCGAACAGCATGAATAGCCGCGCGTCGCGCGGTTCCAGCCCCAGCTCGGTACAAATCGGTCGCGCCGAATAGTCGTATTCGCTGATCACATAGTCGCGCCACTCGGGCGTCTCGCCGCGTAGCCAGGGCAACAACGAGCGGCCCTCTACGATATGGTCAGGCACGGTGCCGCCTGCCGTCTCGATAAAGGTGGCGGCAAGGTCGAGCGATTCCACCAGTGCGTCGCAGGTGGTGCCACGGGTGGCATCCGCCCCGGCGCGCGGATCGCAGACAATCATCGGGATCTTGACCGACGCCTGGTGAAAGAAGTCCTTCTCGCCCAGCCAATGGTCGCCCAAATAGTCGCCATGGTCCGAGGTCAGCACAATCATGGTGTCGTCCATCTGCCCGGTGGATTCGAGATGATCCAACAGCCGCCCGAGTTGGTCGTCGCATTGCTTGATCAGCCCCATATAGGCCGGGATCACCTTTTGGCGCACCTCTTCGCGCTGGAAAGCCCGGGCGATGGGGCTTTTGTGGTAGCCGCCCAGCACCGGGTGCGGGTCGTCCAGTTCTGCCTCGGCGCGCAGCGCCTGCGGCACCTGGTTGGGCCCGTACATGTCGTGATAGGGTGCGGGCACGATATAGGGCCAATGCGGCTTGATATAGCTGACATGGGCGCACCACGGCCCGGCGCCTTTCGCCTTGGCCTGATCGATGAACTCTATGGTCCTGGAGGTCAGCCAGGGGGTTTCGCTGTCCTCCTGGCGGATATTGGCGGGTTTGTCGGCATTGGCGAACATCCAGCCCGATGCGATGTCGCCGTCGTCGTCGATGCCGGCATTGGCGAAATCTGCCCAAGGGTTTTGCGATGGATAGCCTTTGGCCTTGAGATATTCGTTATAGGGAGAACGCCGTTCGTCATAAAACCCGTCCGGACCTTCGGCCCAGAGCCCGTCATCGCGGATCCATGCGTCGAAGCCGCATTCGGCCTGCCGCGCCCCGATCACGCTGTCGGGTTCCAGCCCCAGCCGCGCCATGCCGGCGGCGTCGGCCTTCATGTGGGTCTTGCCGATCAGCCAGCAGTCCATCCCCGCGGCGCGCAGGTGATCGCCCATGGTAAGCTCTCCCACCCGCAGCGGATGGCCGTTCCACTGGGCGCCGTGGCTCGACACGTAGCGGCCGGTATAAAAGGACATCCGCGAGGCGCCGCAGATCGGCGACTGCACATAGGCGTTGGTAAAGCTCACCCCACGGGCCGCGACCCGGTCGAAATTCGGGGTCCGCAGATGCGGGTGCCCGGTGCAGCCGAGATAGTCGAACCGCAGCTGATCATACATGACGAAAAGGATATTCATGTGCTTACCCCGTTGCCGGACCGGCGCACGCGGCCCGGCCTCATTTCCTGCTTGGCGCGCCGCCCGAACACTCTGCAGAGTACCAGTGGCGTCTAACCTATACCATCGCGCGGCAGGCCGATCTCTGCCAGCAACCGGCGGGCCTCATCCATCGGGTCGGCCAGCAGCGACCGGTCCTCGCCGGGAAAGAACCGCGCCCGGGTGGCTGTGGGCATGCGCCCCGGCGTCATGATGTGAACCTTTGGGCCGGTGCGCGCGGTCTCGGCGGCCCAGGCGCGGGCCAGTGCGATCTGCGCGGATTTCGCCGCGGCATAGGCGCCAAAGAACTTGTCACCCGTATGAGGATCGTCGAAGAACACCGCCGCCGCGCCCGGACCCCGCAAGAGCGGCGCCACCATCGGGATCAGCCCGGCGGTGGCGGTGGCGACGATGGCGTTGGTCTTCTGCCAGTGCCTGGTGTCGATATGATCGGCCGGAGCCAGCGGCGGGGCATGCACCGCCGGGTGCAGCCACAGGTCGAGCCCACCCCAGCGGTCGTAGACCGAGCGGCACAGATGCGCCATGGCGTCGGTCTGGGTGATATCCATCGGTGCCAGCGTGGCGCTGCCGCCCGCCGCCTGGATTCGGTCGTCAAGCTCTTCCAGACCGCCGGTGGTACGGGCCACGGCGATGATGTGGCGGCAAGGCGCCAGCGCCTCTGCCAGAGCGGCACCCAGACCGCGCGAGGCGCCGGTGATCAGGGCGGGTTTTTGGTCAGACATGCGCGGTCATGTCTCATTTGGCGCTAACGGGCGCAAGGGGTTGTTGACTTGTCCGGGTCCATTCGGGATACCGCCGGGCAACGCAAAGTGACGCAAGGACAGGATAATGACCCTAACCCACGCCCTATTGCCCGCGCAATCGCGGCTGACGCAGCTTTTGATGGTGCTGGGCGGCTCTGCCCTGATCGCGGTTGCGGCGCAGATCAACGTGCCGATGTTCCCGGTGCCGATGACGCTGCAGACGCTGGCGGTTCTGGTGGTCGGGCTGAGCTTTGGCTCGCGTCTGGGTGCCGCGACGCTGCTGGTCTACCTGGCCGAGGGCGCCATGGGCCTGCCGGTCTTTGCCAAGGGGCTGAATTTCGTGGCCTTCGCCGGGCCGACCGCCGGCTTCCTGATCGGTTTCGTCGGGCTGGCCTGGCTGGTTGGCTATGCCGCCGAAAAGGGCTGGGCGCTAGGTTTGGTTTCGACCGCCATGGTTTGTGCCGTCGCCTCGGCGCTGCTCTATATCCCCGGTGTCGCCTGGCCCATGGGTCTTGCCGGTGCCTTGGGCCTTGAAGCCGGCTGGGTGAATATCGGCGCCGACAAGATCTGGGCCTGGTTCATGGCGCCGTTCGTGATCGGCGACGCGGTCAAGTCGGTTCTGGCGGCCCTGCTGGTCACCGGCGGCTGGGCGGCGATGAAGGCCCGCCGCGGCTGATGCCCGCCGCCCCCCGGGGGGGGGCGGTTTTCCGTTGGCATCGCCAGCCCAGAGCTTCGGCGCGGGAAGCTTGAGCCCAGCACCCGCAATCACTGATCCGAGACCCGTGGTCTAGGGCGTTTTTGGTGGGCCTCGGGTTTTGTCCAGGCGAAAGGGCGGGCCGTTTTGTTGTAGCTTTCGAGTAAGTGGTCGATGTGGTCCCTGAGTGCATCAAGCGAATTGAAGCAAGCAAGTTGCAACGCCTTTCCCGTCATTATTGAGAACAGTATTTGGACTTGGTTGAGCCAGGAAGCGCTGGTTGGGGCAAAGTGGAAATGCGCGTTCTTGTGCCTGGTCAGCCAATGGTCTCATTTCGGCTTGTGGGTGTCGAGGTTGTCTGAAACGACGTGGATTTCGCGGCCCTGATTGGCCTTGACGATGCGGTTCCTGAAATCAAGAAACTCAATATGTCGGCGGCGCTTGTGCTGGCGGCCCCCGTGATCAGGCCCATGACCAGGCTCGTGGCAATGTCAGATTCGGCAAACAGGGTAGTTGCTCTGGCACCGGGACTTGCGCCCGGCGAGATCGATCTTTTGTGCCCGCGGGGAAACGCCAGACATTCTGCACATCCACCGCCCGGCAGATTGCTTTGCAATCGCCTGCCGGGCAGTGCATGATCTGGCAGGCCTTCGCCACATTGCCCAGCTCCTCGGCCAGGCTCATCGTGGCGATGCAGAAGGCGATCGCGGGGCTGCGCAACCCCCGAACGGATCGGTTTTGGCAGGCGGGCGGGCGTGCTGCTGCAGGGACGCCGCTCAGGGCTAGGTCTGAGGTCCTGGGGTACTCTCGTCGGTCCTTGCCCGAAAGCTCCAGCCGCGCGCGGCTGCGATCTGCAGCAGGGCAGAGACGTTCATCACCACCGCATAGACCAGCGCCGGAACCGACAGCGCCGGTGCGCCCAGCAGGGGGGCCGCGACGAAGAGTGCCACCGCGACGTTTTGCAGCGAGGCCTCGACCATCACTGCGCGGCGCTGGGTGGCGGCAAGGCCGATCAGCGTGCTGGCCGTGAAGGCAAGCGCCAATGCCGACAGGTTCAGCGCCAGGGCGGCGGGGCCGACGGTCCACAGGTTTGCGGTCATCGCGTCCCGGTTCTGGACGAAGGTCGCCAGCACCATGGCGATGAAGATCAGCTTTGAGCCCGGGTCGAGCAGGGTCAGGATGCCGACCGCAATATCTGGGCGCCAGCCCAGTACTGCCATGCCAGCAACCATCGGCCCAACCGCAACCGCCGCCATCACCCCGCTCATGCCCAGCAAGCCGCCGCCTTCCGGCAAAGTGGCCTCGCCCGTCAGCGACATCAGCAAGGGCACCGTCAGGCTGGCCAGTGCCGTGGTCACCAGTGTCATCGCCGCCGACAGCGCCAGGTCGGCGCGGGCCAGATAGGCGATGTAGTTCGAGGTCACCCCGCCCGGTGCCGCTGCCACCAGCACCAGTCCGGCCAGAACAGGGCCGGGCAGCGCGAAAACCCAGCCCAGCGTAAAGGCCACCGCCGGCAGTGCAACCATCTGCACGGCCAGCCCGGTCGCCAGCGCCACTGGCTGGCGTATCACTGTCACCAGGCTTGCCGGGCTCAGGCGAAGCCCGACGACGAACATCAGCAGCATCAGCCCCAGGGGCAGAAGTTTCGCCAGTATCTCGGTCATCTCGCTGGTCCTTCGTGCCGCCGCCGCAGGCTTGCCTGCGGCGGGACGTGACATAAGTCAAGGCACTGGTGACGGGTGCAGCGTAGGGCTGCGGCAACACCAAGGAGTTTCCGATGCAAGACAGACGCGTCTTTGTGGCCACTGCCGCCGCCCTTGCCCTGGGCGCTGCGATGCCGCTGCGGGCCCAGAATGCCGATCTTGGGGCCGACAATTCCGATGATGCGCAGCCGGTCCGGCGACGTTATCTGATGGAGGACGTCTATGGCAACGTGGTGACCGACGCCGACCTCTTCGGGCAGTTTGTGCTGATATATTTCGGCTATACCGGTTGCCCGGACGTGTGCCCGACCTCGCTGTCGACGATCACCGACGTGATGGAGCAGCTTGGTGACGGGATGGAGCGGCTGACGGTTCTGTTCGTCACCGTCGATCCCGACCGGGACACCGCCAAGGTGCTGCGCGAATACGTGGGTTTTTTCGATGACCGCATCATCGCGCTGCGCGGACCCAAGGCCTATACCGACCATATGGTCAAGGCGTTCAACGCCCGGTATGAGATTCACATCCCCGATCCCGACAGGCCCGACGATTACGCCGTCGATCACACCGCCTCGATCGCCTTTGTCGGACCCGACGGGGCACTGATCCGTCGCTTTCCGCACGGGCTGGCCGCCGATGACATCACCACCGATATCCGCGCCAGCATGGCGGCGGTGCCGGCGAACTAGGCGATGCGACGGCGCGGTTTTCTTGCTGGTGCGGGGGCGACGCTGGCGACGCGTGGCGCGCATGCCGAGAGTTATGCCCCCCCGGCGGCCACGCTTGCCCGCGCGGCGATCCCGGTGGGAGACCCTTCGGGGCTGAAGATGCTGGACGAGACGGGCGCGGCCCGGCCGCTGGCGGCTTGGGCGGGCAGAGTGGTGGTGCTGAACTTCTGGGGGCCCTGGTGCCTGCCTTGCCGCCGGGAAATGCCGTCGCTGTCGCGCCTGGCCGCATCGGTCGATCCGGGGCGCATCGCGGTGCTTCCACTGGCTTTCGACTGGCGCGGCCCGGTCTGGGTGCAGCGGTTTTACCGCGAGACAGAGATAGCCAATCTGCCGGTTCTGATGGGCGAGGGCGGGAACCTTGTGGCGACCATGGGGCTGGAGGATCTGCCGAGCACGGCCGTCGTGGACCGGCAAGGACGGCATGCCTATACGGTCAGCGGCGAGGCGCAATGGGACGATGCGGCCACGATTGTCTGGTTGCGCGGTCTCGCCGGGTAAGGGCAGGGGCGCTCGGCGCTGCCTTGCGGTTGCTTCACGCGAATTGGGACCGGCTGCGACCGAAGAGCGCCTCAGACCAGATCGGACCGGGAAAACCGCCAGTATCCCAGGGCGGCAAAGACAAGCCCCAGCGCGGTGGGGTAGATCAGCGCCCAGACCACATAACCGGTAACGCCAAAGAGATCGAGAATGACATAAGAGGCCGGGCCCAGCAGGATCAACTGCGGGTCGAACAGGATCATCGACGCGGTGCGGAAGCTTTGCAGCGGGTTGGCCAGCGCGATGCCGATGACGAATTCGGGCACGAACTGCGCCTTGATCAGCACCGACAACAGCAGCAGGTCCAGCAGAGCCACCAGCACCAGCCAGATCATCAGGCTGGCGCCCAGGGCAACCTCGGTCGAGCGCGACACCGACGACAGCAGAAAACCAAGCCCCAGAAAACAGGTGGCGAGTGCCGCCGTCAGGCCGGAATAGAGCCCCACATGGCGCCATGGTATCTCGTGCCCCTTCATCAGCCCGAACACCGCCGCAATTCCCAGCGCCAGCAGCACGGGCGCCAGGATCAGCATCAGGCGGGCCAGAAAACGGCCCCAGAACCAGGTGGCAAGCGACACCGGAAAGGCCAGCATGTATTCCAGGTTTCCCGCCTCGCGGTCGCCCACCATCGACCGTGCCGTGGCGACGATGATAAACAGCGGCAGCACCGCCATGGTGATCTGGATATAGGTCACCAGCAGGCGCGACAGCCCGGTGAACCCCATCACCCGGCTTTCCGACACGCCGGTCAGAATCAGCAGCAGCATCAGCCCTACCAGGACCAGGGCGTAAAAGTGGAACCAGCGAGAGCGCAGACTCTCGTGTACCTCCAGCCTTGCGATCAGGCCGAAGGACGCGCGCGCGTTTGAACTCATTCGGTTTTCCACTCCTCGACCGGCAGGCAGCGGCTGGAAAGCCCCTTCAGCATCACCGCCGCCTTCATCACCTCGAAGGTCACGGTGCCAGGTTCGCGGGTGGCAACCGCGGCATAGCCGTAATCCATCGGGCTTAACGTGTCGGGATGATAGAAGGACCGGCGCGCGTCAAGCCAGTCCTTGCCGGTATTGCTGTCCATCACCCAGAATTCAACATCAGGTTCCGACTTCCAGCTTTGATGGTTCAGCCAGTGCACCGCGTCGCCGATATCGTCGAACTTGGCCAGGCGCTTTTCCGGTCCGCCACGCACCTCGGCGGCATAGCGCGCGTCCGAGATGATCATGCCGCAGATCTCGCAGGTCTCGCGGCCCCAGCGGATCGGCTCTGGCCCCTCTGTCTGCGGTTTGCAGCCCGCCAGCGTCGCAGTGGCGGCGAGCAGGGTCAGGACCGTGCGGCGTGAATGGCGTTGGGCGCAGCGGCACATGGCTCAGACCTCACCGGTATCGAGCGACAGATGCTCGACAAGGCTGGCATAGCGGCTGAGAAGGCCCAGAAAGCGCAATGTGTCACCAGCTGGGATGCGTCCGGCATACATGGTGCCGTTGTCGCTGGCGAACCCCCAATCGGTCAGCGCGGTGATGAAGGTCGGGTGCGGCTCTGCCAGGCCGATGCGGCAGTTGCGGAACACGCCCGCCTTCAGCCGGTCGACGACGCTGTCGTCCAGCACCACCTTGCCGCGGTCCAGCTCGATCACCCGGTTGACCAGCGAGGCGACCTCTTCCAGCCGGTGCGAGGCGATCAGCATCGAGGCATCCTTGCGCTCGGCCAGGAGATCGATGAACACCGCCCGCGCCGCGGGGTCGAGATTGGCGGCCGGTTCGTCGAAGATCATCAGTTCGGCCTGACGCGCCAGCGCGATAGTCACCAGGATTTTCTGCTTTTGCCCGCCCGACAGCCGGTAAAACGGCCGCCGCCGGATCTCTGCCAGATCGATGCCCATCTTGGCCGCGATGTCATCCATGCACGCACGGTCCGCGCCGGTGCCGTTGACGGCGAATTTCAGTAATTCGCCAACCGGCATGCGCAGCGGAGGCGGCAGTTGCGGCACGAAGGCGATGCGCGCCAGCGTTGCCGTGTCGCGTCGCCGCCCGTTGCCCGGGCCGTCGAAACCAACCGTTCCCTGAAAGCGGTACTGCCCCAACAGGCAGCGAAACAGTGTGGTCTTGCCAGCCCCGTTCGACCCGATCAACGCCACACGGTCGCCGGCGGCGAGCGACAGCGTCAACTCGTCCAGCACCGCCCGGCGCTCGAACCGCTTGGTCAGCCCGTCGATTGCGATCATGCCCATCAGATCACCTTGTCCAGCCCGCGGATGGTATAGCTGAGCGCGCCCTGCGGGCAAGCATCGACGCAAAGTCCGCAGCGGGTACAGTCGGAGGCGATGAATTCCTCGGTGTCGGATGCATACCCCATCTTGGTAACTTCCAGAACATGCGGCACCAGGCAAACCTCGCGGCATTCACCCTCGTGCACGCATTTGGACAGGTCGTACCTGATCTGCACCGGTGCCGCGGTGCCGATCACGCCATAGGTCAGGCCCATCGGGCAGATGTAACGGCACCAGAAGCGACGCGAAAAGAACACCTCGATCGAGAGCAGGAACAGCACCCAGAGCAGTGCCAGTGTCGGCCCGTAGATCAGCGCCCGGCTGACGATGCCGACCGGGTTGATATACTCGAAAACCGTATAGCCGCTGGCCAGTGCCAACCCCATGAAGATAAACCACAACACCACCCGCAGACTGCGGTGAAACACCTGATCCCTGACCCAGCCGCGCCGGGCCAGAAACAGGTGGATCGCTTCGGCCCATTCGGCCAGCAGGTGATAGGGGCAGGCCCAGGAACAGAACGCCCGTCCGCCGAAGAACCACCAGATCAGGATTACCGTCACCGTGCCGATCACCAGGTTCAGCATGACCTGCTTGAAGGCCAGCATCACCTGCAGCGCGCCGGTCGGGTCGGCCATGTGGAAGCCAAGAAAACGAGACGCGGTCATGGCGCCCTCGACCAACTGCACGTCCCACGAGAACGAGACTACGAACATCAGGTTGATGACGATGATCGAGATCCAGCGGGCGTATTTCCACTTGTTGCTGACCAGTGGGTATTCCATCTCGTGCAGGATCAGCGCCTTGCGTTTTTTTGCCTCGTCGGGGGTTTTCTGCAACCGCTTCATATCGCGGGCGGCGTCGGTCTCTTCCCTGGGCCCGGGCTTGCGCGGTGCAGCGCCGAACATCATCGCCAGCTTGTGAAAATACCATCTCATGACCGGCGCTCCAGCCCAAGCTCTGTGTCGATGATGATGGCTGCCGGTTCGGTCGGGCACATCATTTCGCAGGTTCCGCAGCCGACGCATTTGTCGGTGATAACCGGGCGGTGGCGATTTTCGTCGGGGTCGCCCGACAAGGGTTCCAGATGGATCGCGTCCTCGATCGGGCATTCGCGCACGCAAAGATCGCAAAGCTCCAGATCGTAGGGGTGATCGGCCACCTTGATCGGGGTCCAGCGGTCGATCTCTTCATAGCGCAGCAATCCCTCGAAATCCGGCCCCTGCACAACCCCGGTGAAGCCCTCACCGTGCATCGCCAGGCAGGCATCGGGCCGGGCGAAACGGGCGAAACCGATGCTGACTTCTTCTTTCCTGGAGATCTCGTGACTCAGCGCTCCGGTGGGGCAGGCCAGCACGCATTGCGTGGCGTCGCAGGAAAAGTCGCATGCCTGCTTGCGGGCATTGATGTGCGGTACGCCAAGGCCGTAACCCTCGTTACCGTCGCCCAGCACGATGGCCTCGACCGGGCAGACCTGAACGCATTGGCCGCACTTTATGCAGGCGGCCAGGAAATCATCCTCGGGGATCGCCCCGGGCGGACGCAAGCGGTCGAAAATTCCGGCCCGCACCGGGTACCAGCCGACCAGCCCGGCGGTCACCACCGCTATCCCGGCGCTCAGCGAGCGCATGATCACCCGCCGCCGCTCCAGCTCGCGCCGGGTCAGGCGTTTTCTCTTGGGTTTTTCCGGCGCGTCGCTCATTTCAGTGACTCCAGCGCCGATAACGAGGCCTTTTCGGGCCCGGCGCGTTCGGGTGGTGCTATCAGCGATGCACGCTCTCGAATCAAGAGGCGGGGCTCGGAAAATGGCGCCAGGCGTTCGACGAAGTCCAACGCCGCCAGCGCCAGGCCGCCGCGGAAAAAGCTGGCGCTGGGCACTTCCATCCAGATCCGGTCGGCGTAGTTGTAGATCTCATAAGGAACGTCGCCCTGACCGTCTCCGTCACGGTCGAAACCGGCGTAATCGTCCCAATAATTCCCGTTCCAGCCCTCGCGCAGGGCGGTGCCGCCGCCGCGCACGCTGATCTGGGTGAAATTGGACATGAACGCATTGCCGGCAAAGTTGTTGCCGGTCCAGTCGTTGTGAAACTCGATCCCGATACCGTTATAAGCGATCACGTTGTTTTCGAACGTGTTGGTCTTGTCGGGGTCCCATGGCGAGGGGTCGAGGTATATGCCGGTGGCGTTGCCGATGATGTCGTTGCCCGCGACCACCACGCCGGAACTTTCCTTGAACCCGATACCGGTGCCCGACGCCCCCCAGGACCGCAGGACCTTGTTGTCGCGTACGAAAGTATCGTTGGCGTACATCAGGAAGATGCCGACGACGCAGTCGGAAATATCGTTGCGCTCTACCGTATTGTCATGGGCGTACATGAAATGGATGCCATAGCGCCCGCGGCGGATCTTGTTGTCGCGCAGAATATTGCCGGAACTGTACCAGATAACGATATCGCGGGCGTCTTCGACGGTATTGTCCTCGAACTTGTTGTCGTTGGAGTACCAGATGCGCACGCTGTCGCCGCGCATTTCCAGCGGCATGTCCTTTGACGAGATGTGGATGCGGCGCAGCACGTTGTTGCTGGCCTGCGTCATGTCGATGCCGAACAGGCTGTTTTCGATGGTCACGTCGCGTATGACGTTGAAATCGCCTGTGATCCTAAGCCCCGCATCGACTTTGTTGTGCAGCCGGCCCGAGTTGCGCAGGGAAAGGTTCTTCAGCGTGGCGCCGGTCGCGTTCAGCGTCACCACGGTGCCCTTGCCAGCCGCGTCGATCACCACGCCGTTGCGCCCGTCCAGCACGATGTGGCGGTCGATCACGATCTGCTCGGAATAGATCCCGGCGGGCGGCACCAGTTCGGCGCCGTCCGGGGCGGCATCAATGAGATCCTGCAACGTCCCCGCCCCGGCGGCGGCGGCCGAAAAGGCCGCCACCACGGCGAAGACCACGAAGAACCACAGGGTCTTTCGCATCGTTCCTACATCCGCGCTGCCGCGTCTCCTGCCAGGCGCAGCTGTTTGAACCGAATTAGCCCGGCCAGAAGCAGCATGAGCGACGAGGCCACCATGAAGCCGAAACCGATGGCCGGGTAGGAATGCGTGGCAAATTGCGCCACCTTGCCGTCGCCAAAGACCGTGGGCATGAAGGGTTTCAGAGTGAACGCCCCCATCTCGTTCAACGAGTGGCCGTACCACCATAGCCAGGCGGCATACTCTGCCAGGAACCCGACCGGCAGCGCCATCGGCGCCAGCACCAGGATCCAGTAAAACGCAGAGCGCGCCGACCAGGCGGCAAACACCATCAGCGCCATCAGCGCGATGATCGCGGCATATAGCAGCTGTGCGATGTTATCCATCATCGCCACCAGTGGGTCGTTGCGTTCGGGGTTGTTGAACCAGCGGGCCAGCGATTTGCCGTAGTGCCACGTGAAGACCTGCATGAGAGACCCGTTCCAGTCTTCCTGTTCATCTATCGGCCGCTTCAGGTCGTCGATCCGGTAGGCGCTGCGCAGGGTCTTGATCATGGCGTCCTTGTTGTCGCTGTCGGCGGCGGCGCCGACCTCTTCGGCCTCGCTGTCGGCCAGCGACTGCTGCAGCATCTGCACAACCGGGGCCAGGCTGGCGTTGCGCGCCGACTCGCTGGCATCCTGCCCCAGCGACACCACCATCCCCTCGACATAGCCCTTGGTGTGCAGCCGCACCCCGTTGTCGCCATACATGGCCATGGTCATCCACGTTGCCACCGCACCATAGCCCACCACCGAGACCGTCATTCGCGGCCAGCGACCAGGGGCGGCAAAGGCCAGCAGCATCACACCCAGCATGGCAAACAGGAAGGGCGAGAACGCCTTTTCCACCGGCCCGCCGGATGCGATGGGGAACATGCCGACGAAGTGGTTGATCGTGTCCATCTCGTGCACGCAGTCCAGCGCCTCGGTAACCTCGACCTCTTCGCTGACGCGGATGTCACAGCCGTTGCGCACGCTGTCCATGTGAAACACGATCCGCACACCTTGCGGAAAGCTCTGCTCGGGGTAGTTGGGCGCGGTCAGCGACACCCACCAGCCGGGCGAGAAGAAGGCGGCCGCGATCAGCGCGACCGAAACGAGCGTCAGCACGCGGTAAACAATACCGCGGCGCGTGTCTTCAGATTTTGTCATGGCGTCCTGCCTCGGAGCGATCCGGTTCGGGCGGCAGCAGTACCACCGCCCGGCACTCTATCGCAATTACCAGTCGTAGTCCGGATTGACCCAGTCGGGGTCACCGATCATATCCGCTGGCGGTTTCATGCGGCTGACATAGTCCAGCACCGCCTTGGTGTCACGCTCGGTGAAGGTTTCGATCTGTTTGACCATGTCGGGGTTGGCGTTGCGGCGCTTGCCGTCCCTGATCCATTCGTACTGGCGCACCAGATAGCTGTAGTGCTGGCCATGGATGCGGGGATAGAACTTCTCGTTCGAGCCTTCGCCGGTCTCGCCGTGGCAGCGCACGCAGTTATCGGCGTAAAGCTTGGCGCCGTGCTCCAGATCGTCGCCGGCACCGACGCCCGGGTTCGGGTTCATCGGCAGTTTCTGGATATAGGTGGCGACATCCATGATCGCCTGGCTTCCGCCGATTTCCTGTGGTAGGGCAAAGGGATACATGGTCGGGTTGTCGCGGTTCAGCGCCCGGATATCGGCCAGCTGCTTGATGATCACGTTCACATGCTGGCCCGAGATCTGCGGGAAGGTTCCGTCGGTCAGGCCCCAGCCGTTCATCTGGTGGCAGGCAGAGCAAACCTCGTAGGTGTAGATGCCGTTCTCGTGGTCAGGTACCAGGGTCAGGGCCTCGTCTTGCTCGCCGCCGCCCTCGTTCCAGCCGGCTGCGTTGTTGTCGTCTCCGGTGCCGGCGGCCAGCGCCGGCGAGGCTGTGGCCAGAAGTACGGCCAATAGCGTCTTTGTCATGGTCTTCATGTTGTGCGTCCCTTTCTTGCGGTATTGCTACTCGTTGCGGTCAAGCTGGCTCAGCCAGGTTGCAATCGCAGCGATATCTTCGTCATCGGCTCGCTTGATCACGCCGAACATCAGTTTCACCTTGCCGCCGGTGCGTATCTTTTCACGCATGTCGGTCATCTGGCGGACAAGATAGTCACGGTCCAGACCGGCGATGAACGGGTAGAGGTCTTTTTGCGTCTTGTCGCCGGTCTTGCCGTGGCACGTCCGGCAGCCCAGCCGCTTGTAGATCTTGGCGCCGGCCTTCAGTTCGGCCTCGGTCGGGGCGGGGTCCAGCACCTCTGGCGCGGCGGGTTTCTGCTCGGTCAGCCAGGCAGAGACGTTTTCCATGTCTTCCTCGGTCAGCAGGTGCATGATGTCGGCCATGCCCTGAACAAAAGGATGCCCTGTCGCCGGATCGACGCTGCCTGTGCGCTCGCCGGACTTGATCAGTTCAAGCTGCTGCACCAGGTATTTCGCGTTTTGCCCCGCCAGTGCGGGGTAGGACATGATCGGCTTGGCCCCGTTGCGTCCGTGGCAGGCCAGGCAGGTCTTGGTCATGTAGACCCGTTTGCCGGCCCGCAGCACGTCTTCATCGGCAGCGATCGCGGGGGGCGCCAGAACGCCGGCGGCGCCGAGGATGAGGGCAGAGAGTAAAGCGCGCATGTCGTCATGTCCTGAATTCTGTGGATGTTAGGCGCGGGCGGCGGCATGTGCCGCCGCCCGCCTTTCTTTGTTCCGGGGTAGCCGCTATTCGACTACTACCGCCCCGTGTTCGTCCAGGAAGGTCTTGGCGCGCAGGCCGATATCGGCGGCCTTGACCTGATACTGCCACCATTGACCGGCCCAGAGCGTGGCGTTCTGCCAGTCTCCTGCCTGGGCTGTTTCCTCTGCCTTCGCACGTGCTTCGGCGGCAAAGTTCAGTTGGTCAACCGCGTCTTCAACCAACGAGACAACTTCGGGGAAGTCCTTGAAGTTGCGCCCGGTGATGTAGGCGACGACGCTGTCGATGACGGCCTGGGTGTCCAGGTTGGTCTGGTACTGCTTGTCATAGTCAGCCTGGGTATAGGAGGTACCTTCCGAGATCTCGGCCGAGGCCTCTTGATACCCTTCAGGCTTGACCACCAGGAAGCCGGTCATCTCGAGGTGCAGCGCCGAGCAGAACTCGGTGCAGTAGAACGAGAAGACGCCTGCCTGGTCGGCGACGATCTTGGCGGTCGCGGTCTTGCCCGGCTCCAGTGACAGGTTGACGTTGTAGGTCGACACGGCGAAACCATGGGTTTCGTCCTCGGCACGTTCCGAGTTGGTGACGATGAACTCGACGGTGTCGCCTTCGTTCACTTCCACGATCTCGGGCGTAAAGTGCGACCGGATCGCGGTCATGTAGACCTTGACGTGGGTGCCGTCACGCTCGATGCGCTCTTGCCCGGGACGCACTGCGCCCTCGTGCTTGCCACCGGTCCGGCTGTTGGTGCCGTAACGGTAACGAACAAGCGGCTTGAGCTTTTCTGCCGCGATAGCGGTCGCGTAGTGCGGCTCGCCCAGCGGGATCGGCATGTCGTAGAGCAGCTCCATCTTGTCGCCGGAGATGTCGATCAACTGGTGGTTCTGCGGGTGCAGCGGACCCACGGGGTTGAACCGGTCAATCGCCAACTTGTTGAGCGAAATCAGGTACTTGCCCTTCGGGTTGACGCCTTCGCCTTCCATCGCGACCAGGTGGCCGATGTTGTAGTGGATCGAGATCTTGTCGAGCACCTTGCCTTCGCAATAGTCCCAGCGCACAACTTGGCTGTCCACGTAAAGCGAAGTGAACACGTTGCATTCGCGGCTGTCATACTGCGTGTGCAGCGGGCCAAGGCCCAGCGGCACCTGAACGTGGATCGCGTCTTCCATGGCGATGATCGGCAGACCGTAGGGGTCGGTTCCGGCGAACTTGCCGGCCTCGATCGCGGCCTGGATCTTCGAGAAGGAGTAAACGCTGCCATGGGTGTCGAGCTTGCCGCCGACGATGATGTATTCACCGTTCGGCGAAACGTCGACGCCATGCGGCGACTTGGGCTCTGCGATCAGGTAGACAAGGCCTTCGGCGATGGCGGTATCCATCATGATCACCGGGTGATCGTTGATCATGGTGACCTTGCCGGCCTTATAAACCTCTTCCGCCTTCCTCCAGTTGATTACATGCAAGAAGTCGGTGTCGGCCTGCGAGCAGCCTGCCTCGAACGGCGGGCGGCCCAGTTCGATGCCGCCTACGTAACGCTCGGCACAGAACGAGTTGGTGAACGACCAGCCCTCGGATACGCCCTTACCGGCATCCGAAAGGTCCTGGCTGTAAGGTGGCAGTTCCAGCGAGAAGCTTTGCCCCGGCTGGATCCGGCCGGCTTCGCGGTCGAACTTCCAGTAGGTCACGGCGCCGCGGAACTTTTCGTTGAATTCCGACAGCGGCGCAAAGCCGCGGCCAAGAACACCCGGATACTGGGCGGCCTCGATCACGTATTCCGAGTTCGGCGTGACGAAGGCGCCGCCGTGCTCGGATTGCATGATCGGGTTGACCACGATCTGCTGGGTTTCGAAGTCGTGCAGCGAGATCACGGCAATCCGGGGTGCGGATTTGTCGTTAATGAACAGCCACTCACCGTCCAGGTCGCCATCGGTCTCGGTAATGGCGGGATGGTGGGTGTCGCCCCATTGAATCTCGCGGCCGTCCACCTTGGCGCTTTCTAAAATCGCCTTGGATTCCTCATCGAACCCAAAGCCCTGCCAGGGTTCGGGTGTGAAAGCCGAGACGTATTTCAGGATCCGCATCGACGGCACGCCGTAAACGATGACTTGTCCTGATTGGCCACCGGAGGAGAAGACGATGAACTCGTCCCGGCCCCCCGAGGGCGTATAAGTCTTGGCCGCGGCAAGGAGGTCCTGTTGGGACAATCCGCGGCGCGCCATCACCTCGTCCAGGTTCTCGGCCGATACCGCATTCACGGTAAGGCCAAGGCCCAAGGTGACAACGCCCGCTGTCGCCGCAAGGCGTTTGCGAATGTTGTTGGTCATTGTGCGTCCTCGTTTTCCGGGCGTTTACAGGCATGTCACAGACAGGCCGCCACCGGTGCCCGGGACCGGTGTCGCCCCTTGGAAACATTTTTTTGCGCCGAGTAACTTGATCGATATCAAAGAGGGTCGATCTGCCCCGCCCTAAAGCAGAAATATCCCGCCCCGGCGCCCAGAAGAATGAGGAAATCAGCCGCCATGCACCGCCGTTCATTCATTGCATCCACAACCGCAGCCCTCGCCTTTGCCGGGGCCCCGGTGCTGGGACAGGAAACCATCACCGAATCGCTGGAAATCACCGGCGGTTTCACCCGCGCCTCTCCGAAGATGGCGCGCGCGGGGGCCGGGTTCATGACGATTCGCTCTACCGGGCCGGCCGACCGGCTGCTCGGCTTCGCATCAGAGGCCTGCGAGCGGTCCGAGTTGCACACCCATATCCACGATGACGGTGTCATGCGGATGCGCAAGGTCGAGGCAATTGACATTCCCGCGGGCGGAGAGGCCGTGTTGAAGCCCGGCGGGCTGCATCTGATGTTTATCGGTCTCACCGGGCAGCTTGTCGAGGGCGAGACGGTAGAGGCGACGCTGATCTTCGAGCAGGCCGGCGAAGTGCAGATATCGCTGCCGGTCAAGGGCCCCGGCGCAACCGAATAGGAAATCGACCCCGGCCGGTCAGGTGCAAAGCGCCGGACCGGCCACGATGCCCGCAAGCAGCATCAGCTGAAACACTGCCGTGCCGGGGATCAGCCGGTTCAGCGCCGCCGAGACCGGCAGTCGCGCCATTGCCAGCACCAGACCGGCGCCCAGCAACATGGCGGGCGCCAGCGCCAGCAGGCTTGCGCCGCAGGAGCCGCCGAACAGGATTGCCCCGGCCAGAGCCGCCGATATCAGGGCCGCGTAAAGCCCGCGCGACACCCGTTCGCCGGTGACAATCGCCAGCGTACGGCGCCCAGCCCGGGCGTCGCCGACCCGGTCTCGGTGGTTGTTGATCAGCAGCACCGCCGCCGCCGGAAACCCCGTGATCAGACCCAGCGCCAGCGCCCGGCCCGTCACCGGCAGCCCGTGCAGATGTACGGTGCCGGCCACCGCGACCACGCCGAAAAACCCGATCACCAGAAGCTCTCCGAGCGGAGTGCCGGACAGCGGGCGCGGCCCCATCGAATAGAGGTATCCCAGGGCCAGCGACACCAGCCCTATGGCCACGATCGGCCAGCCGCCGATCAGGGCCAGCCACAAGCCCAGCAGTGCTGCCAGCGCAAAGATCCCTGCCGCCGCCTTGCGCACCTGGCCTGGCTGCAGCAGCCCCAGCGATGTCAGCCGTGGCGGCCCCAGCCGGCCCGGTCCGTCGACCCCGCTGCCCGCATCCGCCGCGTCATTCCACAGGTTGGTGCCAATCTGGATAGCCGCAGCCGCCGCCATCGCCGCAGCCATGACCTCGGCGCGCCAGCCGCCCGATTGCGCTGCCAGCCAACTGCCCGCCGCCACCGGCGCCAGCGACAGGCCCAGCGTCTTGACCCGCGCCGCGATCACCCAGAGTACCGGGCGCGGCAGCCGGGCCAGACGGTCGGCCAGCAGGGTCTGGGCGGCGGTAGGGGCCGAAACGGTCATATCACCTCGGCCACATGCAGAACCGCGACGCCGAACATCAGGCGCCTGGTGAGGGCAACCCGGAAACCGGCGTGCTCCAGCTCGCGCGCGATGTCTCCGGCGGCGGGAAAGCGGCGGATCGACTGGACCAGATAGCCATAGGCGCTGCGATCACGCGCCACCAGCGCCCCGAGCGCGGGGATCACATAGCGCGAATGCAGTGTGTAGAACGGCGAAAACCACGTGGCGGGGCGGGAAAATTCCAGCAAGATCAGGCTGCTGCCAGGTGCCAGCACCCGGGCGCATTCCTGCAGCGCCAGGGCCGGGTCGGTCATGTTGCGCAAACCGAAGCTCAGCGTCACCCCGGCGGCGCTGGCGCTTTCCACAGGTAGCGCCTCGCCCTCGGCCTGCAGGTATCCCAGCGTATCGCCGCCGCGGCGCCGCGCCTCGGCCAGCATGCCGGCGCTGGCGTCGGCGACGATCACCTCGCGCGCCGGGACGGCGGCCCTGACCGCCAGCGCGATGTCGCCGGTGCCGCCGGCCAGGTCGATCAGCGAGCCCTCGCGGCCACGAATCTGCTTGACCGCCAGCCGCACCATCGCCCGTTTCCACAGCCGGTGCAGGCCGAAACTCATCAGATCGTTCATCAGGTCGTAGCGCGGTGCGATCCGGTCGAAAAGCGCGGTGACCTCGTCTCGCCGCTCGGCTTGTGTAACCGGTCGGTCGCCGAAGGTTTGGCGCAGTTCATCCAGGGCTTCTGCCCGCGCCGGTTTCGCGCGCATCACGCCTCGTCCTCGGCTTTGTCGATCAGCCCGCGCAGCCAGCGCGCCACGATCCAGGCAAAGGGCGCTCCCACCACGACACCGGCCAGACAGGCAGCCACCGGCGACAAGGCCTGCAGCCCCACCGCCTGCCCCATCAGCCCGGCAAAAAAGACGTTCACTGCAGCGGCCCCCACCGCCAGAGGATAAATCACCACGCCGATCTTCCACACCGGCCAACGACCGCTGTCCCCGTCATACCCGGACCTTGCGGTCATCGCTTGCGAAACACTGATTTCTGCACCGCAACCAGGGCCAGAACCAGCGCGATGGCTGCCACCAGCAACCATATTGTCGCACCGCCGACGTCATGCGAATGCCCCTGCAGCACGGCTTCGCGCAGGGGCGTCTTGTCGTGATGTGCCAATGCAAGGCTCGTCTGCGAAAAAAACCACGCCGCCGCTATCGCCACCATACGCATAGAGTTATCTCCTTCGTCCCGTTGCAGCGACTCTAAAACAATGCAGTATCGGCTTGCTTGATTTTCGTCAAACTCAGAGCGATGATTTCCCCGGCGCAGGGTTGGCCTTGTATCTGGTCAGGATACCGCTGTAACTGCGCGTGTCGGGAACAACCGGGGGCGCATTTGCAGTGTTGACACAAGCGGAAATGGAAAAGGCCCGCGGATCGGTTCTTTTCAAGAATGTACCGTCCGCGATGCTCTCCCGGATCCTGTCCGACAGCCACAAGCGCAATGTCCGCCGCGGCGAGACCCTGTTTCTGCAAGGCGACCCGGCAAGCCACATGTATGTGATTCTGGTCGGGTGTGTGAAACTGGTGCGGTTGACCCCCGGCGGCGACGAGATCGTGGTGGCGGTGTTTTCCGAGGGCAATTCCTTTGGCGAAGCGGTGGCGCTGAAGGAAGGGCTATACCCGGTGACGGTAGAGGCGGTGCAGGACAGTGTCCTGATCCAGGTCGATGCGCGGGTTGTGTCCGAGGCCCTGCGCGGCGACCCCGAACTTGCCCTGGCGATGCTGGGATCGACCTTCAACCACCTGCACGAACTGGTGTTGGAGATCGAAAACCTCAAGGCTCTGTCGGGCGTGCAGCGGCTGGCAACCTTCCTGATTTCACTGGCGCCGGTGGATGAGGGCGCCTGTACGCTGGTTCTGCCTTATGACAAGGTGCTGATCGCCAAGCGGCTGGGGATGAAACCCGAGAGCCTGTCCCGGTCCTTCGCCAGCCTGCGCCAGCAGGGTGTCACCGTATCGCGCCACAGCGTTGCGGTAAGCGATATCGGTCGGCTCAAGGATTTCGTGTCCGACGAAGAGAGCCAGCATCACGGGCATGTGCGGCACTGATGCGGCCTTGGCGCGCAGTGCCCCTCTGCCATGCGCTGACCGCCCCGTCGCCACTCTCAGGCCTGCGGTTCACGTCAGCAGCGGTAGCAGGTAGATCCCGAACCCCAGCATCAGAAATCCGGTGACGATGGCGTTGAAGCCGCGCCGCCAGACCCGCGACGGGCGCAGCCCCAGATAGTCGTTCAGGATCACCCGCGCCTTCCATCCCGCCAGCACCAGAAACGCCGCCACCAGTGCCGGTCCGGTGCCGGGCGCCAGCCGGGCCAGCAAGGTCGTGCCCAGGCTGAGGCCGACGAGCATCACGAATGCGCGTGTCAGGGGTGCCATGCGCTCACCTCACCAGATAGATGATCGGGAACAGCAGCACCCAGACCAGATCGACCATGTGCCAGAACGCGGCGCCGGTCTCGGTATTGCCTCGGGTCGGGCGCCAGGCCAGCAGCACGAAGATCACCAGCCCGGCGGCGACGTGCATGGCGTGAAACCCGGTCAGAAGGTAGTAGAAGGTGAAGAAATCGCCGCTTTCGATGCCGATCCCGTGTTGCGCCTTTTCGGCGTATTCCGTCCATTTCACCACCAGGAACACCACGCCCAGCGCAAAGGCTCCGGCCAGCCACGCGCGGGTAGCGCGCAGGTTGTTGCCGGCGGCCTGTGCTGCGCGAGCCGCGCAAAAGCCCGAAGTGACCAGCACCACCGTGTTGACCGCGCCGGCCACCCGGTTCAGGCTGTCCTGATCGGCGGCAAAGCCCGCCGGATCGGTGGCGCGCACCGCCAGATAGGCCAAAAGCCCGGCGCCGAACACCAAAAGCTCGCTGACGATCAGCACCCAGATCATCAACTCGCCCGGCAGTTCTTCCAGCGCGTTTGCCCCTGACTGGCTCATGCGCCCCCCGTGATCTGGCGGTAGATCTGGGGCAGGGCCGCGGTCAGTTTGCCCGGGTCGGGCACCATCGAAAAGCCGTCAGCCCCGAATATGCGCGAAAACCAGGCCTGCCCCTTGGCGTCGACCACCACCCCTTGCACCGCCTGTCCGCGGCGACGCGCCTCGCGCACCGCCATGCGGCTGTCCTCGATACCGTGGCGGCCCTCGTAATGGTCCAGATCGTTGGGTTTGCCGTCGGTGATCACCAGCAGCAGCCGGCGCCGGTGCGGCCGGTCGGCCAACTCGGCAGAGCTGTGCCGGATCGCGGCACCCAGACGTGTGTAGAACGACGGCGTCAGCCCGGCGATGCGCGCCTCGACGGTGCTGCCCATCTTCTCGTCGAATTCCTTGCAGCCCAGCATAAACACCCGGTCGCGTTTCAACGAACTGAACGTGTGGATGGCGAAATCGTCGCCGCAGGCGTCGAGCCCCCAGGCCAGTGCGGTCAGCGCCTCTTTCTCGACATCGATCACCATGCGGTTGCCGATATCGCTTTCGGTCGAGCGTGAGGTGTCCATCAGCACCGACACCGCCAGGTCGCGTTCCTGCCGGCGCTGGGCGCGGTAGACCCGGTCGTTCGCCTCGCCGGTGGCGCGCAGCTCGACCTGCGCAGCAATCGCGGCCTCGATATCCAGCTCGTCGCCATCCAACTGCCGCGGCAGGATCACCCGGGCCGGGCGCAGCGCCTCGAACTGGCGTTTTACCGCCCGGATGCGCCGCCGCGCCGCCGGGTCCTTTTGGAAATCGGGCAGGTCCTCAGAGATGTCGGCCATGCTCGACAGTACCCGGGCATGATCGGGGATATAGGCCGCCTTGCGGTGGTCCCATTCGGGATAGAGATGCTCTCCCGACAACTTCTCGCGGTCGGCGTCCTCGGGGCTGAGATCGAGGTGGAATTTCAGCCGTGTCGCGGTCTTTTTCGACACCTGCCCCAGCGCCAGTTCGTCCTGGTCGTCGGCGGCACGGCGGGCGGTGTCCTCGTCGTCATCCTCGACCCGGCGGTTCATGTTCAGGCTTTCGACCCAGCTGAAGATCGCCTCGAAACGGTGCAGGATCAGGCTGTCGCGGCGTTCGGCAAGGTCCGACTGGCTGCGCCGGGCGCGTTTGCGGCCCTCCTGCTCATCGGCGCCACTGCCCTGTTCGTGCCCTTCGTCCATACGATCCGCGGATACCCGCACCGGCATGGGCCGCAGATCGGGCCAGAGCGGCACGGCGCGGAACGGGCGGTACTTGGCGGGCCCCCTCAGCCCGGACAGGTCTGCATCGGGGCTGCGGATCATCATCAGATAGTCGCGCGCCAGCGCGTTGCCGGGCTCGGGCCCGCCCAACAGATGGTCGATGGCCGCTTCGACCGCCGCCTCGACGCGCGGCAGATGGGTTTCGGCGCGCGCACTGCGGCTGGCGGCGACCAGCACCTCGTGAAAGCCGCGCAATCCGGGGCAGGCGACCAGGGTAGAGCGCGTCATCTGAACCGCACTCTGCAAGGCGCGGATATCGGCGCGCAGCGGGTCGCGCTCTGCCACCGGCTCGGGCGCGTGGGCCACTGCGGCGGCAAGCCAGAAATAGAGCGCGGCGTTGGCCTCTCGCTCGGGGAACTGGGCGATGATCTCGGGCAGACGCAGCGCCTCGCCGTCAAAGCTGGGCCGGGCTTCGCGCTCGCGCCAGGTGCCGAGCGCCCGGCGCAGCGACAGGCGGTGATGCCGGCTTTCCACCGGGGCAGGCTTGATCTCGGCCCCCGGCGCACCGCCGAGGCCGCGAAAGAACACGCCGAGCCGGCCCTCGATCTCATCAAGACGCACGCCCGCCGCCTCATGCGCCTCGGGCGCATCAAGCCGACTGGCATAGGCATGCCAGAGCTTGCCGACGGTTTCTTCGGGCTCGAAGGGATCGAAAACGCGTTCCGACATCGCCCTGGCCTCAGCCGTAGATCGCCGTGACCAGATCCATCAGGCCGCGCTTGACGTCCTCGTCATCGGTCAGCGGCTCTATCATCGCCGCCATGATGGCGCGTTCCACGGCCATGCCCTCTCTGATCAGCATGGCGCAATAGATCACCAGGCGCGTCGAGACGCCTTCTTCCAGGTCGTGACCCTTCAGGCCGCGCAGCTTTTGCGCCAGCCGGACAAGGGACGTCGCCCGGCTGGCGTCCAACCCGCTTTCGGTCGTCACGATCTCGATCTCCCGATCCTGGGAGGGGAAATCGAAATCTATCGACAGAAACCTTTGGCGGGTCGAAGGTTTCAGGGTTTTAAGGATGTTCTGGTAGCCGGGGTTGTAAGAGGCCACCAGCATGAAGCCGGGGGACGCCGATATCTCTTCGCCGGTCTTTTCCAGCGGCAGGATGCGGCGGTCGTCGGTCAGCGGGTGCACCACGACCGTGACGTCCTTGCGCGCCTCGACCACCTCGTCGAGATAGCAGATCGCGCCCTCGCGCACCGCGCGGGTCAGCGGGCCGTCAACCCAGATCGTTTCACCGCCCTTCAGCAGGAAACGACCGACCAGGTCGGCCGCCGAGAGGTCGTCATGGCAGGCAACAGTAAAAAGCGGGCGGCCCAGACGGGCGGCCATATGAGCGACGAAGCGGGTCTTGCCGCAGCCCGTCGGTCCTTTCAGAAGAATCGGCAGTTCGTGCCGGAAAGCCGCCTCGAACACCGCACATTCGTCGGCGACAGGGGCGTAGAAGGGGGCCGAAGCCCCCTCCTGCAGTTCTTGGGATGCGGCCATCTATCAGGCTTTCTCGGTCACGCCCGGTTCGATGACCTCGCGCCGCGGAGCGATCTGTGCGTAGATGAACAGCACAGCCCCCAGCACGACGACCAAGCCGGCGCCCCAGCGCATGATGAAGAACAGGTTCATGCCTTCCTGGACGTACATGAAGTTCTCGCCCATCACCCGTTGCAGATGCGTCTGGATGGTGCCGGCGAAGGTCAGCACGAAGGTCATGAAGGCCATGCCGCCGGTCATCAGCCAGAAGCTCGCCATGTTAAGCACCTGATTGTACGGGTCGCGCCCGGTCAGGATCGGCATGGCATAGCTGATGATCGCCAGGTTGACGCTGACGTAGGCCCCGAAGAAGGCCAGGTGGCCGTGGGCTGCGGTGATCTGC
This sequence comes from Paracoccaceae bacterium, assembly GCA_024226455.1. GTDB lineage: Bacteria > Pseudomonadota > Alphaproteobacteria > Rhodobacterales > Rhodobacteraceae > JAAELR01. The sequence continues at coordinate 33,800 of JAAELR010000038.1, read as the reverse complement.
GTGCCGTGGGTGTAGTAGTTCACTCCGTGCAGCGTGTGCAGGAAGCCCCAGACACCGGCGCCGAAGAAGGCAACGGTGGCCGCTCCCAAGGCCCAAAGCAGGGCCGCCTTGTTGGGATGATCACGCTTGCCCTTCCAGACCATGACGAAAGCAAAGCTCATCATGGCGAAGAACGGGATGACCTCAAGTGAGCTGAAGATCGAGCCGATCCACTGCCAGTAACCGGGGGTGCCGATCCAGTAGTAGTGGTGCCCGGTGCCCAGAATGCCAGAAAACAGCGCCGTGGCAACGATGATATAGAGCCACTTTTCGATGACCTCGCGGTCGACGCCGGTCAGTTTCAGCATCAGGAAGGCGAGGATCGATGCCATCACCAGTTCCCAGGTGCCCTCAACCCACAGGTGCACGATGTACCACCAGAACATCTTGTCGAGCGACAGGTTGGCCGGGTTGTAGAAGGCAAACAGGAACAGCAGCACCAGGCCCCAGAGACCCAGCAGCAGCACGTTCGTGATCGCCGTCTTGCGGCCCTTCAGAACCGTCATGCTGACGTTGAACAGGAAGATCACCGCCGCAACGGCAATGCCCAGCTTGACCCACACGGGCTGTTCGATGAACTCGCGGCCCTCCATGCCCAGCAGCCAGTTGCCGTGGAACAGGTCGAACACGTAGGTGACCACCACGCCTGCAGTGCCCAGCAGCAGGATAGCAAGCTGCACGTAGGCCAGCATTGGCGAGTGGATCTCGCGTTCCGCCTCTTCCGGGATCAGGAAATAGGCGGCGCCGAAGAAGCCCAGCAGCAGCCAGACGATCAGCGAGTTGGTGTGTAGCATCCGGACGATGTTGAACGGCAACACCTCCGACATGAAGTTCGGGTTGACGTAGATCCACCCGGCCCAAAGTCCGCCCAGCACCTGCACGGCGAAGACCGCCATAGCTGCCAGGAAATAGACCAGGGCGATTTTCTGAGTCTGATATTTCATCTCATGTCTCCCTTTCCTGCCTTAGCCCGCATCATTCGGGGGCCAGCCCTGTGTGTCGATCGTGTTGATCCACAGGAAGAAATTCGCCAGGTCGCGGGTTTGCTCCTCGGTCAGTTCAAAATAAGGCATCTGCCGCCGTCCCTCATCGCCCGAGGGCTGATCCTTAATCCAGCCGTCAAGCGTTTCGAAGGCGCCTTCGGGGTCGTCCTGGACCCCCCAGCGTGTCATCACGTTGACCAGTTCCGGAGCGAAATACGCGCCTTCCCCCATCAATGTGTGGCAGTTGATGCAGGCGTTCTCTTCCCACACGCGTTTGCCGCGAGCCACGCTGTCGGTCAGCGTCGCGGCGTCAGTCGATTCGTTCACGATGTAGCGAACCGACTGGAACGACATAATCAGGAAGATCACGATGAAGAATAGCGAGCCGCCGTAGAAGACGTTGCGCGCCATGGTCTTGGTCATGACTTCAGCCATTTCGGCCTCCAGTTACAGTTGTCCTTTTTGCACACTAGGTAGGCCCTTGCGCGCGATTCTTAACAATAGTCAAGTAGCGGGGGCTTTCACGGACCACATATCGCGGCCTCTGGCCGCACTATCCGCCGATATGCCTCGTCTGCGCAGGGCGCCCGGTGTCGGGCGGGCGGGTATTCGACCCGAAATCCCGGGATCCTTGACCTTGGTTAAGACTCGCCCGATGCTCCTGTGACAACCTTTGCGTGCCCACCCGGCCAGGGGCGCCCAGCGCCCATTTGTCTTCTTTCATCACGGCCTCTCGCGTTTCTGCTGCCTGCGTTCTTGGGTGAGGCCGATGGCTGGCAGGATCGCATCCGGGTCTTCTGACCCAAAGGCCAGTCGCCTGCGCTTGGGGAGCTTTCCGCATGCGCCGGGGCCGGGTTGCCCCTTTCGGGGTGGCTGGCGACTGGTCTTTCGTTCGGTCTTTTTTGGCGGACTTGACTTAAATCATGACTCGCAGTCTTGCGAATGGGTTTTATCCACCCGAGCAGACATGCACCGGAGGATGTCACATGGACTATCAGGCCTTTTTCAAATCGCGTCTTGACGGGCTGCGTGATGAGGGCAACTACCGTGTTTTTGCCGATCTGCAGCGCAGGCGTGGCGCCTTTCCGCGGGCCCGCCACACTGCCGAGGACGGGACCGGAGAGGTGACGATCTGGTGTTCGAACGATTATCTGGGCATGGGCCAGAACCCCGATGTGCTGGCTGCCATGCATACGGCCATCGACCATTCGGGCGCTGGCGCGGGCGGCACCAGGAACATCTCGGGCACGACCCACGAACACGTGCTGCTGGAGGCCGAACTGGCCGATCTGCACGGCAAGCAGGCGGCGCTGCTCTTCACCTCCGGATACGTGTCGAACTGGGCCGCCATTGGTACGCTGGCCTCGCAGATCCCCGGCTGCATCGTGTTTTCTGACAGTCTGAACCACGCCTCGATGATCGAGGGTATCCGCCATTCGCGCGCCAGCAAAGTGATCTGGAAACACAACGATCTGGACGATCTGGAGACGAAACTGGCCGCCGCCGACCCCGATGCGCCCAAGCTTATCGCCTTTGAAAGTGTCTATTCGATGGATGGCGATATCGGCCCCATCGAAGCCATTTGCGATCTGGCCGACAAATACGGCGCGATGACCTATCTCGACGAGGTGCACGCGGTCGGGCTCTATGGCCCGCGGGGCGGCGGTATCGCCGAACGCGAGGGGTTGATGCACCGGCTGACAGTGATCGAGGGCACGCTGGGCAAGGCCTTTGGCGTGGTGGGTGGCTATATCGCCGCCTCGGCAGAACTGTGCGACTTCGTGCGCAGCTTCGCCAGCGGCTTCATCTTCACCACCGCGCTGCCGCCCGCCGTGGCCGCGGGCGCCCGCGCCTCGGTGCAGCACCTGAAACGCTCCTGCAAGGAACGCGACAGCCAGAAGGAACGCGTCGCTCGGGTGCGCAAGGGGCTTGATGCCATGGGCATCCCGCATATCCCGAATCCCAGCCACATCATCCCGGTGATGGTCGGCGACCCGGTGAAGTGCAAGTTCATCTCGGATATTCTGATGCGCGACTACGGCGTCTATATCCAGCCGATCAACTATCCGACCGTGCCCAAGGGCACCGAACGTCTGCGCATCACGCCGTCGCCAGTGCATTCGGACGAGGAAATCGAGCATCTGCTGGGCGCGCTGGAGGCGCTCTGGACCGAGTGCCAGATCGCGCGCCGACCGATGGCAGCGCAATAATCCACGCCAAACCGCACCGCCCGGCCTCGCCGGGCGGGCGGTATTTCAGTGCATATCAGTGCATAGACATGTGCCCCCGAGGGTGGGCGCCTGCGGTTGCCCGGCGGCGATGCCAGCCCAGTCGGATTTGCTATGACGCGGCGCGTTGGGGTGCGCCGGTTTCCTGCCACCGGGTCAGGATGGCATCGGCAATCACCGCATCGGCATCAGCCAGTTGGCTGATCACTGGCAGGATCTGCCCGGTGTGACCGCCCGCTTCGAGCGCGCGGCGCACGTCGCGGCGCATGTGATTGCCGTCCATCGCAAGGAAGGGCAGGCATAGCGCATCCCTGCCGGTTCGGACCATCGCATCGGCAATCCCGGGCTTCTGTTCCAGAAACCCGATCTCGACCACGGTGCCCGGCATTGCGCCTTCCAGCCGTTCGGCGAAATCACGGGCCGCCTGTCCGGGTGCGTGACGTCCGCTGGCAGAGCCATGTGCGGCCAGCAGCACCTTGCCCGGCCCACCATCAAGATGGCGCGACAGAGCTCTGGCGACCACGCCGGGCAGGTCCTGCTCCATGCCGAAGGGGCGCATCACCTCGACGAGTGCGGTGCCGATGCGTTCCATGAGCGCCGTGCGCACGAACCAGCCATCGGCCATGAACAGCGGATAGACCAGCCCGCCGCGGGTCAGTCTGTTCAGCTCGGTCTCCAACCGGCCTGGTGCGGCCATGCTGGCCGATGCCAGCCGCATGCCGGGCAACTGCGCCCGCAGCCTGGCCGCGAAGCCGGCCAGCGCCGCCTCGGCCTCTTCGGCTGCCGAAGGCTGGCCGTGGGCCACGATCAGGGCGTCGGTATCGTGCATGGCAAATCTCCCCTGGCTTGGACCGCAGGTCAGTGGCTGGTACCTTCCGAGAAGGTGATCTTGTTCCAGACGTTGTACTTGCCCGAGGGCTTGCGCATCGGCAGGGTCTTGACCAGTTCCAGAGTTTCGGCGTCATAGACCAGCACCGCGCCGTCATCCTCCCAGACCGACACCAGCGCATGGCTGCCGTCGCGGGTGAACTCCACATGCGCGACCGTGGCACCGGGCACCGGGTGCAGCGTCCTGACTATCTCCAGCGTTTCCTTGTCGATCACGTGCATGGCGTCCTTGTTGGGGCCAAAGAACACGTCGACCCAGACGTATTTAGAGTTCTCATGGCTGCGCATGAAGAACCCCGGACCGTCGGTCGCAATGCGCTTGATCGTCTGCCAGCTGGTCATGTCGATCACCGACACGTTGCCGTCCTTCAGGTGCGGCGTTGCCATCACCGTCGTGTCGCCCCATTTCCAGGTAATGCCAGAGCCCAGATGCGGCATGCCGGGCAGGTCCAGATCGGCCACCTTCTGCCCGATCAAAAGGTCGATCACCTGGCCGCCATCGCCCTTGCGCGAAGCACCCATGACGTATTCATAGCTTTGGTCGAAAAAGAAATCGTCCAGATAATCGGGCGTGGTGATCTTGCGGATCGGGAAGGGCGTGTCCTGCGGTGTCGGTCCTTCGATCTTCCAGTCATGCGCCAGACCGCCGGCAAAGATCCCGGGGTCGGGGTGCTTGGCATAGGAAACCTCCCAAATCTCAGGCACGTCCTTCAGCGCCAGAACGAAGCTTTCGCGCGGCGGGGCCTGATAGACGGCACTGACCCGGCTGGGGGTGCCATCCTTGCCCTTGATCTCATGCACCTCGGCAACGCTCAGATCGTCGGTTGACAATAGCGTCAGCGTGTTGGGCAGATAGTTGGCCACCGCGATCCACTTGCCGTCGCCCGACATGGCGATATTGCGGCTGTTGAGGCCGGCGCGGATGCGGCCCACTTGTTGCAGTGACCAGATATCGTATTTCTGCACCCAGCCGTCGCGCGACATGATGAACACGTATCGCCCGTCCGGGCTGAACTTGGGGCCGCCATGCACCGCAAACGGGGTCGCAAACCGGTCGAGCACTTCGAACGTGTCGCCATCCAGAACCGAAACATGGTGATCGCCGGTTTCCACCACCAGCGTGATGTTCATCGGGTCCGACGCCCAGACCGGGGCATCGGCGGCTTGGTAATCCTCGTCCAGCACCCGGCTGGCCATGATCTCGGCCTCGCCCCAGGGGGGCACGATTTCCAGCGGGGTTTTCAGATAGGCGGCAAGCTCTGCGATGCGGGTCTCGTCGAGATCTTCGGCAAAGTCGGGCATCTGGGTGGCCACGCGGCCGTCGCGGATCACCGCCTCTACCTTGGGCCCGCGCATGCGCTTGAGGGTCTGCGGGATCAGCGCCGGGCCGGTGCCGCCCAGCCGGTCGGCCTCGTGGCACTCGGCGCAAAACTCCTGATAGTCAGCCACCGGATCGGCCAGCGCCGCGCCGGGCAGGGTCAGCGACAATACCAGGGCTATTCTAGAAAAACCGGTGTTGCGGGTCATGTTTCTTGCCTCTGAAGGGGGTGAGTTGCAGCCGGTCGGCGTCGGCCACACCTATTTCGCAATTGCTCAGATAGCAGGCTGGATCCTCGGCCCACGGATCGCCGGTAAGCTGCAGGGCGCGGATCCGGGTGTTGCCGCCGCAAACCTCCCGCAGCGCGCAGGCCCCGCAGCGCCCTTTAAGTGGGCGCGGCCGGGTGCGCAAGGTGGCCAGCATCGGGTCATCTCCGGTCCAGAGCGTTGAAAACGCGGTGTCTTTCACGTTCCCGACAGTGTAGTCCGACCAATAGGTGTCGGGATGTACATCGCCGACAAAGTCGATATTGGCCACGCCCAGCCCAGAAGAATTGCCGCCCCAGGCCGTCAGGTGATCGCGCAGATGCGCCACTTGAACGGGCTCGAACCTGCGCGCCGCCCAGTCGAGGAAATACCCCGCGTCGGCGTCGTTGTTGCCGGTGACGACATCCAGCGGCGTGCCGCCGGAGGCCGTGGCCCAGGCACGGTCGATCAGCAGATCCATGGCCTGCCGCGTCATCTGGTGATGCGCATCCTCGCCGCGGTTCTTGTCGCCGCGCCCAGCATAGACCAGGTGGGAAAGATAGAACTTGTCGACGCCTTCGTCATCGCAAAGCTGCAAGAGGTCGGGCAGGTGGTGCTGGGTGCCCTCGGTCAGGCAGAACCGCAGACCGACCTTCACGTCGCGCTTCTTCAGCGCCCGCACCCCGCGCAAGGCCGCGTCAAAGGCGCCGTCGACGCCGCGAAACCAGTCATTGGTGGCGCCGATCCCGTCGATCGAAATGCCCACATAGTCGAACCCGATACCGGCCACCCGGTCGGCGGTCTCGCCAGATATTTTGGTACCGTTGGTAGACAACGCCAGCACCCGCACCAGATGGCGCGCGCGTTCGGCGAGGGCGAACAGGTCGGCGCGGTCCAGTGGCTCGCCGCCCGACAGGATCAGCGCCGGCACTTTCAACCGCCCCAGATCCTCCAGCGTCCGCATCGCCTGCGCCTGGCTCAACTCGCCGGGGAAATCGACGTCTGCCGACACCGTATAGCAATGCCGGCAACGCAGGTTGCAGCGCCTGGTGAGGTTCCAGATCACCACCGGTTTCACCGCGCCCGTGCCGCGCTTGCGCACCGGGGTCGGGTGGACCAATTGGGTCATGTATTCGGTCAGGCGGAACATCAGCCTACCTTTTCCTGGCAAGCCGCAATCCGGTCTTCTTCAGGATGCGGCTGGAATAGAGGATGTCCGACCCGCGCAACGCATCGCCCAGCAGATCGGCGATGCGAAGCTGCTTGGCTTCGACCTCGCCGGGGCTGGCACCGTGTACCATGGCGAAAAGGTTGTAAGGCCAGTCCGGAAGCGCGCGCGGGCGCTCATAGCAATGGGTGACGAAATCGAGTGCGCCCACACGCGGGCCCAGCTTGGCAAGTGCGGCGTCGTCGACATCCCACACGGTCATGCCGTTGGCGGTCATGCCCAGGCGATAGTGATTGGGTGCAGCGGCGATGCGGCGGATCACACCGCTTTGCTTCATCGCCTGCAGCCGAGCGGTCAGATCGGCCTCGTCCAGGCCCAGCGCCTCGGACACCTGCGCATAGGGCGCGGGAACCAGCGGCAAACCGGTCTGCAGCGCCTCTATGATGGCGCGGTCAGTGCTGTCCAGTTTCATTATGCGGCCACCCGGAACCCGACAAAGAACTCTTGCAGTTTAGGAAACCGGTGCACGCTCAGCCCTGTCTCCCGCTCTATCGCATCGGCGGTGTCGGTGATCTCGTCGGGCGTCTCGGTTGCCAGAACGAACCACATGTTCAGCCGGTGCGTGCGCTCATAGTTATGCGCCACTTCGGGATGCGCATTGACCCTGGTCATGACAGTCTCGAATTCCTCAGGTGGAACAGACATGGCGCAAAGACAGAACGCCCCGCCCATGGCGGCCGCGTCGAAAAACGGGCCGAACCGGGTCAGCACACCGGCCTGGCGCAGCGCCTTCACCCGGTCCAGCAGGGCGTTTTCGGTCAGCCCCAGATGTTCTGCCAGCGCCGCAAAGGGGCGGTGCGTCAGAGGCAGGTCGTCTTGCAGGGCATTGACCAGGGCCCGGTCAGTCGCGTCCAGAGGGTTCATTCCGCCGCCGCCTGCGGGGCCGCGATCATCGCGCCGGTCTGGCGGAAACAGCGGGTGGAAAACAGCGCCTGGTGCGCGATGCCGCGCAGGCTGGCAAGGTCGGATGCCTGGTCCATGACCGACAGCGCATCCTGGCGCGACTTGGCGTGGATCATCGAGTACAGCCGATAGGGCCAGACCCGCTCGACCGGGCGGCGTTCATAGCACAGGGTGATCCCCGGCAGTGCCGCCAGTTCCGGGCCGGCGGCGGTGATTGCGTCGTGGTCGATATCCCAGACCACCATCGCGTTCGACCGCCAGCCCAGCGCCCGGTGCCGCACGATGACACCCAGCCGCGTCAGGATGCCGGCAGCCCCCAGCGCCCCGATCCGGTCGAGGATATCGGTCTCGCTGCGGCCAAGATCGGTGGCCAGCGCGGCATAGGGCGCGCGCACCAGATGCAGGCCCCGGGTCAGCGCCTGCATCACCGCATGGTCGCCGGGCTTGATCGCCTGCAGGTCTATCGGTTTGGCTGCCGGCGGCGTTTCCGGCGCGATGGTGCCGGTCATGCGGAACCCCAGATCGACGTTGAAGGGCCGCACCAGCTGCAAATCCAGAACGCGCAAGCCAGAGCGCCGCTCTATCCGGTTCAGGGTTTCGGTGACGTGTTGGCGATCCGGGCCGGTGGCGACGAACCACAGGTTCCAGGCGTTTTCGCGCTCATAGGAGTGGTTCACACCCGGTTCGCTGCTGATGATGGCCGCGGTCCTGTCGACTTGGTCGACCGGTGCCGCGACGGCGGCAAGCGTCGAGGCCGACAGCGTGTTGGGCGCACAGGTACCGCCCACCCGGGTCACCCGCCCCGACCGCTGCATGGTGGTAAGCCGGGCCAGCACGTCGTCCTCGGCGCAGCCCGTCGCCCCGGCCAGCACCGCAAAGGGGCGTGGGGTGACGGGAAAATCGCGCTGCCAGTCGTCCAGCAGGCGGCGGTCGATGGGGTCGGCTACAAGTTCCATGTCCTAAAGCCCCGTTCGGTGCGCACGCGCGGTGAAAAAGATGCCCGACGGGCTGTCGGCCTCGATCTCGCCCAGCTTTTCGAATGTTCGCGTGTCATAGATCATGACCTTTCCGGCATCGCGGACGCTCATCCAGACCTCATGGCCGCGCGGGGTGAACTCCATGTGCAGCACCGCTGGGCCCGGCCTGAATTCGTGGATGATCTCTTTGCTGACAGTGTCGATCACCTGGATTGTGTCGTTCAGGGGATGCGCGAAATTCACCCAGACATGGCGCCCATCCGGCCGGGCCATGGCAAAGACCGGCTGGCCGTGGGTCTGCGTGCGCCCGGTCTCCTGCAGCGTGTTCGCGTCAATCCAGAGAACTTCGTGATGGCCCACGGCGGGCAGCACGAACTCGGCCCCGGTATGGGCCCAGCCTTCCAGATGCGGCATCTTGTAGACCGGCATTTCCTCTTGCCCGCGGCCGTAATTGGGCAGCACCCGGATTGGTTGCGGGTTTTCGTCCCACAGATCAAGCGCCGTCAGCCCGTCCTCGCCAAATAGCCCGGTGATATAGGTGCGCCCGTTGGCGGTGATCAGCGCGTCGTAGGGCCGGTCGCCCATATCCTCGATCCTGGTGATCTGTGCCTGACCAGAGGACATGTCGGCGATCCAGGTCTCTGCGGTGTCCCACATGGTGAAGACGAACTTGCGGCCGGGCGCGTCGACCAGCCCAATGGTCTTCGAACCGGTGGGAATGTCAGCCACCAGTTCCAGCGTGTCCGCGTCGAAGATGCGCACGCCGCCGGGCTCATAGTTCGACACGGCGACCAGTGTCCCGTCATCCGAGATTGCCCCGCCGATAGAGTTGCCCGCCTGCACCACGCGCCTGGCGATGCGGCGCTCGACGATATCCACCTTGGTCAGCCCGCCGTCGCGGCCAAAGACGAAAGCAAAGCGTTCGTCGGCGCTGTAGACAAGCGAGGCATGGCTAAGATCGCCCAGCCCCTCGATCCGGGCCAGTGCCGCGCGCTCGGACTGGTCGACCAGAATGACGGACCCTTTGGCACGTTCGATGACCAGCCCCAGATCGCCCGTCGCCACGGTCTCGGGCAGGGCAGGGGTGGTACAAGCCAGGGCCAGAACGAAGGCACAGGTGAAAAGCTTCATCTCGCTTCTCCGGTGAGCAGGAAATCCACGATCCAGGCGGCTTCGGCCTCGGTCAGCAGCGGGCGCCATGGCGGCATCGGCGTGTCGGGGATGCCGTCGAGGATTACCTCCAGCAGCAGTTCGGGGTCATAGAACTCTAGCGTTTCGGGGCGGATATCCGGCCCCAGCCCACCCTTCAGCGTCAGCCCGTGGCAAGAGCCGCAATCCTGCACCACCAGCCGTTCCAGCGCAGTCGCGTCGGGCGTCTCTTCGGCCAGGGTCGGCGTCGCCAGTACCAACGCCAGCAGCCCCCACCTAGCCATTTGCCGCCACCTCCTGCATCTCGGCGGCTTGCGCGGGATAAAGCGAAACAACCCGGCCGATGACGAACAGCGTCGGCGGTTCCAGACCCGCATCGCGCGTGTCGGCGGCGATACCGGCTAGGGTGGAAACCATGCGACGTTCTTGCGGCGTGGTGGCACGCGAGATTGCCATCACAGGGGTCGAGCCCTGCAGGCCTTCGGTCATCAGACCCATGGCGATCTGGCCGATATTGGCGACGCCCATATAGACGACCAGCGTGGTGTCCGGGTCGGCGAGGCGTTTCCAGTCCAGATCCAGCACCTTGTCGGATTGCCGGTGACCGGTGACATACTGCACCGCCGTCGCCAGCCCGCGATGGGTCAGCGGCACGCCCGAAACCGACGCGGCGCCCTGGGCCGAGGTGATGCCGGGGACGTATTCGACCTCAATGCCGCGCATCGCCAGATAGGCCGCCTCTTCCGAGCCGCGCCCGAAGATCAGCGGGTCGCCGCCCTTCAGCCGTACCACCCGGTGACCGGCGGCGGCCTGTTCGGCCAGTATCTCGTTGATGCGGTCCTGAGTGACGGGGTGGCACTTGGGCATCTTGCCCACGAAGATCATTCGGGCGTCACTTGCCGCCATGGCGACGATCTCGGCAGAGACCAGCCGGTCATAGACCACGCAAGTTGCCTCTCCCAGCAGCCGCGCTGCCTTCAGTGTCAATAGCTCCGGATCGCCGGGGCCTGCCCCGATTAGGAATACTTTACCGGTCATCTCTGTCTAGCTCGCCCCTTGGCTGGCTCGGGCCGAACCTTCCCCTAAACGCCAGCCGCTGCTGGCGCCCGACTGCGACATTGCCGGCGGGTGAGGCGCGGTCCGTGTTCAAAAACATGGTGGCTCAGATGTGGCGGGTTTTCCTTGACTTTCGTTAAGCCTGCCGCGGCTTTGTGCAGCGCGGATCGCCACGGGGACGTCAGGGGCCGTCAGGGTTCGACCCTGACCATGCCGATCATTTTTTCGGTCTCCCAGTGGGGGCCGCAGAGATAGTCCTGATCGCCGGCGGTCAGGAAGGTGAACTCGATGATCTCCTCGGGGAAGGCGCGGTCGCTTTCGGGTTTGCCGGGGATGATCACGCTGTGGCTGGTGCGCTTGTCGACATTGACCCAGCGCACGGTGGTGCCGACCGGCACGGTGATCTCGGCGGGGCAGAACCGGTACTTGTACATCAAGACGACCTTGGCGCCCTCTGCGTCGGCGGAGGCATGGCCATAAAGCTCGACATAGCGCTGCTCGGCCCTGGCGCAGATCGCTGCCTCGTCCAGCCCCCTGGCTGCAACGGGAAACGCCGCGACGAGTGCCGCGGCGGATGAAAGCAGGGCTGCGCAAAGAAACGGCTGCATGGGCCTTCCCTTTCCTGGTTGCCTGAATGCCCGCGGCCGGGATGCTCCGACCGCGGGCGTGGGCTTTATTGACCCACAACATTGATGACGGCGTCAGCGTTGTCCAAAGCCAGGCTGGTGTCCAGCGTCACGTGGTGGAACCGCGCGGCGGCATAATCGTCATGGATCGCGAAACCAACAGTATAGATCTGGCCCGCTTCCAGCGCCACGTCGCCCGGTGCCCCCGAAACCAGCGGCCGCGAGAACACCACCGTCCAGGTGCCGTCCACCCCGAGGCTTGCCTCGGCCTGCATCTCGCCGTCGTTCTCGATGCGGCGATCCAGCAGATAACCGTTCGAGTACGACCCGTCGGCATAGACCCGCAGCAGATCCATATAGGTGCCGTCGGCCAGGAACTGCTCGATCTCGGCAGCATCACGCAGCTGGTCCCACCCGCCTTGCGCCTTGCCGCGCCGGCCCTTGACCTCAATCTTGGTGCGGCTTTCGCTGAGGTACTTGGTGATGGTGCCCTCGGCCTGCAGTGCCGCGACCGCATCGGCGTTCGCCTCGATGGCCTCGGCGCCTGGATCGAAGGGCATATAGCTGTTGTCGGCGTGGCAGGTCGCCCAGCAGCCGACCTGCTGGCTCATCTCGATACCCGTTCCCGCGACCATCATGGCAACCTTGACCTGGTTGTCGGGGTCCATCTTGCCGCCCTCGACAAAGGGGGCGGGGCTGTGGCCGGCGTCGGGCCATTGCAGGCGGAAATAGGCATACTCGCCGTCATGGGCCGCCTGCAGCGTGGCCGCGATCGTGCCGCGCTTGCCGGGGATCGGCGTCGGTTCCAGCCCGCCCTCGTCATTGGCGCTGACGATCTTGTTGCCGATCATCTCCAGTTCCTTGGCGTGGCAGGTGGTGCAAAGATCGCCACCCTTGGTCAGCGGGCGCGCGCCGCCATGCTGCTTGCCGTTCTGCACCCACTCGAAGGACGCCTGTCCGGGGTAGAACAGCGTAAGATCGCTGCTCGCGATCGCGGTCCAATCGACATTGGGCGCTACGTTGCCGCCTTCTGCGACCTCGGCCGCCGCACCCGCCATTTCGGCCTCGACCAGGGCACGCTCATCGGCGCGAGCTGCCTCGATGGCAGCAGCAAGGCGTGCCTTTTCGGCCTCTAGAACAGCCTTCCTGGCGGCGGCCTCTTCGGCCTCAAGGGTCTCGATCTTGGCCAGGCTGGCCATATAGGCTTCGGGGATTTCACGCACGAAGGCTGGGTTCGGGGCTTCCAGTTCGGCCAGGTATTCCTCGTCAGCCCGGTCGCGCACGTCATGGTGAGCGATACCCTTGTGGCAGTCGATGCAGGTCTGGCCTGCTTCCATAGCGTTCATGTGCTGTCGACGCGCGCGCGGGCGCTGAAACTCGGGTATCATCGACGCGAAATCGTGGCAGTTGCGGCATTCGAGCGAATCGTTGGCCTTCATCCGCTCCCATTCATGCATGGCCAGTTCCAGCCGTTTGGCGTCGAAGCGCTCGGGCGTAGAGATGGTGCCGGTCAGTTTGCCCCAAAGTTCCTTGGTGGCATAGATCTTGCGGATCAGCTTTTGGGTCCATTCCTTGGGCACGTGACAGTCTGAACAGACCGCGCCCACACCGGACCGGTTCACGTCGTGGACCGTGCCCTTGTACTCGTCATAGACATAATCCTCCATCTCATGGCACGTGACGCAGAAATCCAGCGTGTTGGTGGCGTCCATGGCGGTGTTGAATCCGCCCCAAAGGATGACGCCGGCTGCGAATACGCCGGCAACGCCGGCCATCGGCATGCCCCACAGGAAATAGCGCCGCCAGATTGGCTTTTTCGGTTCGGGACCGCTGCTGTCGGTCATCTCCAGGCTCCGTTCTTTGATATTCGCGCCGGCGGCGTCGCTGCGCGTGCCGCCTCGTGCCGGGTCGCATGTCGCATCTGGTAACGGGCGGGCCCGTGTCGGTCCCGCTCAATGGGTGCAATCCAGGTTCCGCCGATGAAAAAGGGGGCGGGCGCGCGGCCCGCCCCCAGGGGTGGTATGTCGGACCGCGTCAGGTGACGTGGTTCGATCTGTTGTGGACGTTGAACTTGCCGGTCGGGGCGTAGAGCCCTTTGATGCGGCCGATCTCTTCAAGCGTCTTGGCGTCGAAGATCACGATCTCGCCGTTCGGCTCTTTCGAGTCGCCCAGGTTCCAGTTCGAGACCCACACTTCGCTGCCATCTGCGTTGAACTCGAAGTGAACCGCCGCGTGGCCGTCCTGTTCGGTGATGGTGATCGTCTTGACGATCTCACCGGTTTCTTTCGAGATCACCTGAACCGCCTGGCGCACCTCCGGATCGGGGTGCTTGGTCTGGTCAGCCCACACGTAGTCCGAATTCGGGTGCGTGCGGATGAACAGGCCAGGTCCGTCGGTTTCGGTCACATAGCAGATTTCCCAGGCGTTGTCGGGATGGCCTTCGGGGTCGTTGCCCCAAACGGTCACAGCACCGGTACCGAGGTGAGTCGATCCGGCCACGGGGCCGCATTTCGGGTCATTCCAGTTGGCGCCCGGGCCCGGGTGCGGCTTGGACACGGTGTCGATCATCGCTTCGAGCTTGCGCTCGTCGGTGTCGACCACGACCATCTTGTTCGACGCGTTCGCGGCGATCTGGAAGTACCGCCCGGTCGGATCGAAGAAGCCGTCATGCAGGAACTTTGCGCTGTCGATCACGTCGATACGCAGGTTGTCCAGGTCGGAATAGTCGACCTGCCACATCTGGCCCAGTTCCTTGACCGACACCAGCCAGGTGGGCTGGTTCGGGGTGGTGTAGATAGCGGCCACGCGGGCCTCTTCCACATACTCCCCGTCCACGTTGACGCCGCGGGTCGAGACGACCTTGAGCGGTTCCATGGTCACGGCATCCGCGATCACGAAATGAGGCGGCCAGTAGCCCCCGCCGATGACGTATTTGCCGTCGCCGGACACTGCCACGTCGCGGGCGTCGTAGGCAATCTTGACTTCGGAAACCAGCATCTTGTCCGGCGTCTGCCAGAGGTCGATCTTGGTCATCTTGCCGTCGCGGCCCATGGTGTACCAGAACCGGCCCGGGGTTTCCGGCTCGGTGATGTTGTGGTGCTCGGACGCCTTGATCACATGCACCGCGTATCCGGTCGGGATATGGGTCAGGACCTCTTTGGTGTCGCCGTCGATGATGGCAACCTTGCCGACGTCACGTTCGATGACGACAAAGAAGTTTTCCCAGTTCCGGCCGTGCAGCGGCTCGGTCGGATAGTCGGCTTCCTCGACATAGACCTTGCGGGTCTCTTTCATCATGGCCAGCGACATCTCTGGCGGTTTTGGGGCCTCCATCATGATGTAGGTCGCCATGTCGCGAATTTCGTCCTCGGTCATGATTTCCGAGAAGTCGTTCATACCGCCTTCGGTGCCCCAGGCGATGAGCTTTTCAAGACGCTCCTGGCCCAGAGCCAGGGTGCCGCCTTCAAGTACGGTTCCATCCGGCTTGGTCTTCTTCCAGTAGGGTTCCAGGCTCTTGCCGGTGGCGCCTTTGCGCAGCACGCCGTGACAACCGGCGCATTGCTCAAAATAGATCTGTTTCGAGGTTTCAAAGGCTTCATCGCTCAGGGTTGGTTCGTCGGCGAATGCGGGCAGAGCGACACTGCCCAACATTACGGCGACACCGATTCCGAGCGTTCTGCGAACTTTCGTTTGGGTGATTCCAAGTGACATGATCACTCTCCGTTGTGCTGGTGAGGCACCGGGAAAATGGGCCGGTCCGCCGGGCCGCGTCTTGACAAATGTCAAAGGCAACCGGGAAAATTTCGCATATGCAGCAAATGGTGCCATCGGTCTGTCGCGCGAACATCCCAAAGATGCTTCGTCAGGCGTGGGGTTTTGCGCGCCGGTCCGGCCCGGACAACTTGCGCCACCAGGTCGCAGTTCGGTCCCGGTTCAGTCACAGATCAATCTCAGAATTCTCCACCACCGCCTCCATGGCGACGTAGCTCGACGTCGAATGCACGAAGGGCAGCGCCGAGATCTTGTCGCCCATGATGCGCCGGTAATCGGAAATGTCGCGCGCCCGCACCTTGACAAGATAATCGAAACCGCCGGCGATCATGTAGCATTCCTCGATCTCTGGCACCTGGCGCACCGCCTCGTTGAACTTGCGCAGCGCGCTTTCCCGCGTGTCCGAAAGCCGCACCTCCACATATGTAACGTGGCTCAGCCCCAGCTTCAGCGGTGACAGCACCGCCCGGTAGGCGACGATCAGCCCGGCCTCTTCCATCTGCCGCACCCGCAGCGACACCGGAGTCTTCGACAGGCCCACGCGCTTTGCCAGTTCGGTCATCGGCAGCCGCGCGTTCGCCTGCAACTCTGTTAGGATCTTCCTGTCGGTGGTATCGAGTTTCATTTCCGCCTCTGGTTTTCGAATTCTATGGGCAATTGTACCATGAATACCGGCATTTTTGGTCACATCGCCCAGAGCATTCACGATATTCGTCAGGCGTCAAGATGGGAGGGCGTTATGACCACGGGCACCTGTCAGGAATTCACCAAAGACAGCAAATTCGCATCACAGACGGCGGTACTTGCCCTTCTGGTGGCACAGGCGGGGCTAAGGGATGCCGACGGGCAACGCATTTCGGCAAGTGCTGCCGATCTTGTGCGCCGCATCCGGGCCGAGGCCAAACCCAGCCTGATGGAGCATTTCCTGGCCGAGTACGGGCTTTCCACCCGCGAGGGCGTGGCGCTGATGTGTCTGGCCGAGGCGATGCTGCGGGTACCGGACGCCGTCACCATCGACGCGCTGATCGAGGACAAGATCGCGCCGTCGGACTGGGGCCGCCACCTGGGCGAGGCGTCGTCTTCGCTGGTAAACGCCTCGACCTGGGCGCTGATGCTGACGGGCCGGGTGCTGGACGATGAAAAGCCGGGGCTGGCAGGCGTTCTGCGCGGAGCGGTCAAACGGCTTGGCGAGCCGGTGATTCGCAACGCGGTGGGCCGCGCGATGAAAGAAATGGGCCGCCAGTTCGTGCTGGGCGAGACCATCGCCAAGGCCTTGGTGCGGGCGCGCGGCAGCGAGGCGCAGGGCTATACCTATTCCTACGACATGCTGGGCGAAGCCGCGATGACCGCAGCCGACGCGAAACGCTATGAGGAGGCCTATTGCGACGCCATAGCCGCCATTGCCGGGGCCTGCGGCGCGGGCTCGGTCGAGGACAACCCGGGCATTTCGATCAAGCTTTCCGCTTTGCACCCCCGCTATGAGGCGGCGCAAGAGGCGCGCGTTTTGGCCGAGCTTGTGCCAGTGGTGCTGGACCTTGCGCAACAGGCTCGGGCGGGGGGCATGGGGCTGAACATCGACGCCGAGGAACAGGACCGTCTGGTGCTGTCGCTGCAGGTGATCGAGGCGGTGCTGTCCGATCCCTCGCTGGCCGGTTGGGATGGCTTCGGCGTGGTGGTGCAGGCCTATGGCAAGCGCGCCGGGGCGGTGCTGGACTGGCTGCACGATCTGGCTGAACGGCTGGACCGCCGTATCATGGTGCGGCTGGTCAAGGGCGCCTATTGGGACACAGAGATGAAGCACGCCCAGGTCGAGGGGTTGCAGGATTTCACCCTGTTTACCTCGAAGACCGCCACCGACGTCAGCTATATCGCCAACGCGCGGAAACTGCTGGATTATTCCGACCGCATCTATCCCCAGTTCGCCACCCACAACGCCCATACCGTCGCCGCCATTCTGGACATCGCGCAGGGCCGCCGCTTTGAGTTCCAGCGCCTGCACGGCATGGGAGAGCGGCTGCACGATATCGTGCTGAAGGATGCAAGCGCCCGCTGCCGCATTTACGCCCCCGTGGGCGCCCATCGCGACCTTCTGGCCTATCTGGTGCGGCGGCTTTTGGAGAACGGCGCCAACTCGTCCTTCGTACATCAGATCGTCGATGAAACCGTGCGCCCCGAAGACATCGCAACCGACCCCTTCGCCGCGCTGGCCGGGGCAAGGCCGCCCGCCGGGCTGGCCGCGCCCGCGGCGCTCTATGGCGCCGAACGGGTCAATTCCCGAGGCTTCGACCTGACCGATGCCGAAACGCTGGCCCAGATCGACGCCGCCCGCAGCGGCGGCCTGCCCGACGCCGCGCCGCTGACCGTGCGTCCGGCGACAGGGCCAACGCATGCGGTGGTCAACCCGGCCACCGGCGAGGTGGTGGCGCAGGTGACCGAGGCAGATGCCGACACGGCCGCCCGCGCCATCGAGGATGCCCGTGCCTGGGACGCCCCGGTGGCCGAACGCGCGGCGGTATTGCGCCGCGCCGCCGATCTCTACGAGGAGAACCACGGGGCTGTCTTCGCCGCACTTGCCCGTGAGGCGGGCAAATCGCTGCCCGATGCTGTGGGCGAGCTGCGCGAGGCGGTGGATTTCCTGCGCTACTACGCGGCGCGGGCCGAGGCCGCCGACCCGGCGCCACTCGGCGTCTTCACCGCAATCAGCCCGTGGAACTTCCCGCTGGCGATTTTCACCGGCCAGATCGCCGCCGCACTGGCCACCGGCAACGCGGTATTGGCGAAACCCGCCGAGCCGACCCCGGTGATCGCCGCCATCGCGGTCAGGCTGCTGCATCAGGCCGGGGTTCCGCCCGCCGCGCTGCAGCTTTTGCCGGGGCAGGGGGGCACAGTAGGCCGCGCACTCACATCCGATCCGCGCATCTCGGGCGTAGTCTTCACCGGCTCGACCGCGACGGCGCAGACCATCCGCCGGGCAATGGCCGATGCCTTGGCGCCCGGCGCGCCGCTGATTGCGGAAACCGGTGGGCTCAACGCGATGATCGTTGACAGCACGGCGCTGCCGGAACAGGCGGTGCGTGACATCGTCGCCTCGGCCTTTCAGTCGGCAGGTCAGCGCTGCTCGGCCCTGCGCTGTCTTTATGTGCAAGAGGATATCGCGCCGGAGTTTCTGAAGATGCTGAAGGGCGCGATGGACGAACTGACCGTCGGCGACCCCTGGAACCTGAGCACCGATGTCGGCCCGGTGATCAACCGCGCCGCGTTCGACGAGATCAACGGCTATGTCGAGGCCGCCGGGGCTGCGGCAAAGGTCATGCACAAGCTGACGCCGCCTGCCGGGGGCCGTTTCGTTCCACCGACGCTGATCTCGGTCACGGGGATGGCCGATCTGGACCGCGAGGTGTTCGGCCCGGTTCTGCATGTGGCGACCTTCAGGGGCACTGATGTGGGCAAGGTGATTGCCGGGGTGAACGCCAGCGGTTTCGGCCTCACCTTCGGTCTGCACACCCGCATCGACGCCCGCGTGCAGCAGGTCGCCGACGGCATCCAGGCGGGCAACATGTATGTCAACCGCAACCAGATCGGCGCTATCGTGGGCAGTCAGCCCTTTGGTGGCGAGGGGTTGTCGGGCACCGGACCGAAGGCGGGCGGGCCGAACTATCTGGCACGTTTCGCGGCCCCCGCCGCGGCGGGGGCCGCGGATCCCTGGAGGACCGCCTGCGATATCGCCGCCCTGCAGCGCCGGATCGATGCAGCAGAGCATAGTACGCCGATCCGGCAGATCGAGCTGCCGGGCCCCACGGGCGAGGCCAACACCCTGCGCCTTGTCGCCCGCGGCCCGATCCTGTGCATGGGGCCCGGTGCCGGGGCGGTAGCGCGGCAGTCAGACGCGGTGCGCGCCCTGGGCGGTGTGCCGGTGGCCGTCGACGGGGCGCTGGCGCCGCAAGCGCTAAGAACGCTTCGGGGTTTTCATGGCGCGATCTGGTGGGGCGGCGAGGCGCGTGCCCTGGCTCAGGCGCTTGCGGCGCGCGATGGGGCCATCCTGCCGCTGATCACCGACATGCCCGACCCGGGTCACGTAGCGCACGAACGCCATCTTTGTATCGACACCACCGCCGCAGGCGGCAATGCGGCCTTGCTGGCGGGGTAGGGCTCATCGGCCCCTTGCGGGGTCCTCCTCGCCAGCGAAGAGCGCAGCGCCAGCGCGCGATAAAGCGCCCCGCCTGGCGCGCCGGGTCAGGTCTGTTGTTCCAGCGTCTTGCCGCCGTCGCGGTAGCGCGGCAAGTCGTCGGTGACATGCAGCCAGGGCATCGCCTCGGCGTGAAAGAAATGCGCCTGGGGGGCGAAATGGGCAGGGTCGTCGAGGCTAGGGGCCAGCCCGTGGATTTCATCGGGCAGCTTGGTCGTCTCAAACGCCATCTGGCTGCCGCACGCGGGGCAGAAATACCGCGTCGCCCAGTCGCTGCTCTGGCGTCGTTTCGGCGCCGCGCCCTGCCAGTGCCAGCCGCTTCTCTGTACCCCGAACCATGCCACCACCGGCGCCGAACAGGCCCGCCGGCAGCTGTCGCAATGGCACAGGCCCCGCCACAGCACCGCCTTGGTGTCGAATGTGTAACGTACCGCGCCGCACATGCAGTGCCCGGATGCCTTGTCCATATCATACCTCCGTTGCCCGGCCCCAGAATGGACCCGTTGCGTGCGCGGGGCAATAGGCCTAGCCTGCGCCCGAAAAGGCGGCGGGCGGGGCATGGCGGAACCATCAGGACGGATCACGCTTTGGGGTATCGAAGTCTTCGTGGCGATCGCCGAGGAGGCCTCGATCTCTGCCGCGGCGCGGCGGCTCGATGCCAGCCCATCGGCCGTCAGCCAGCAATTGACCAATCTCGAGGCGGCACTGGGCACTGCCCTGCTGAACCGCAACGAAAGACCGATGAGCCTGACGCCGGCCGGTGCGCTGTTCCAGCACCGGGCCCGGGCGATGCTGAACGAGGCGGCGACGGCACGGGCGGAACTGGCGCAGCATGACATCTCTGTGCTGATGCGGCTGCGGCTGGGCATGATCGAGGATTTCGATGCCGGCGTCACGCCGCAGCTCTTGCGGGGCATGGCCGGGGAACTGAGCAATTGCCGGTTCCTGCTGGAAACCGGCGCCAGCCACCGGCTGATAGACCGGCTGGACGCCCGGGCGCTCGACGTGATCGTGGCCGCCGACATGGGCGCCGAGGCGGACTGGATGGAGGTGCACCCGATCCTCGAAGAACCGTTCCTGGCCGCGGTGCCGCGGGGCGTGGTGCCCCGGGACGCCGATCCGCTGGCGGTGCTACGGCGGTTGCCGCTGATCCTCTATACAGAGCGCCACCATATGGGCCGCATGATCGCCGCCCATCTGGTGCGCCAGAATCTGACACTGAACCCCCGCTTCGAGCTCGACAGCTATCACGCAATCATGGCGATGGTGGCGGCGGGGGCCGGATGGACCATACTGACGCCGCTAGGGTTCATGCATGCGCGCAGGTTCCGCGGACAGGCGGATGTGCTGCCGCTGCCCTTCGCGCCGCTGACCAGAACGATCTCTCTGACCGCGCGGCGTGATGTGCTGCAGGACATCCCGGCGCGCATGGCCGGGCGCCTGCGGCCCCTGGTGCAGGCGCTTGTGGTAGAGCCCAGCGTCGAGCGCATGCCATGGCTGGCGGAGACGCTGAAAGTGTCGACCGGCTGATCCAGGCGCCTCCAAGAAAGTTTCGCGCTCGAAACATTTGCTGTATTAACAACGTGTTAACAGATCGCCTGGTCGTGCCGCAGGTGTGGTACCGGGCAGGATTTTCCGTGATATTTCAGCCCGAGAAAGTCCTCTGCAAGATGTATTGACCCCGTCCGCCCGGGTTCAGGTGCCGTAGGCCAGCATCTCTGCCTTTACCTCGTCGGCGGCCTCCACCAGCGCGGCGGCGATCTGGTCGCAGTCCGCCACCGTCAGGCGGGCGGGCAGGCGCGTATCGCAGGCGCGCGACAGCATGGCGCGGGTTTTGGCAAGCCGAGGCACCTTGCCCAAAAACTGCCAGTTCCAGAAAGCGCGCGCGTTGTCCTCGGACATGCCGAAGACCTGCACCTTGATGCCGCGCAGGGCAGCGGCGTCCTGAAAGGCGACGGTTTCCTCATCGCTGAAATCGACCAGGCTGAACTGGATCGAGTCCGGCGCGCGAAGCTCGGGTTCCAGCGCGTCGGGTACGGTCAGCCAGGGGCTGGCGTTCAATTGCGCGGCCACATGGTCGTGGTTGCGCCGCCCGTCGCGCACCCGGCGCGGGATCTCGGCCAGTTGCGGGCGGATGATCGCGGCGGAAAGATTGCCCATCCGCGTGTTGTAGAGCGGCAGTTTGTTCTGCCAGTTGGCGAATCGGTCCTGCAGGACGGGGTGTTTTTTCCAGTTATGCTCGTAAGCGCCCGACATGATCACCGCTCGGGCAATGAGATCGGCGTCGTCGGTGATCAGGATGCCGCCCTCGCCGGCATTCAGCAGCTTGTAAGACTGGAAACTGAAACAGCCGATCTTGCCGATTGTGCCGATATTGCGCCCGTGCCAGCGTGTGCCCAGCGAATGCGCCGCGTCCTCGATCACCGGCAGGCCGTGCGCCTCGGCAAGTGCGATGATCGTATCCATGTCCGAGGTCTGCCCGCGCATGTGGCTGATCAGGATGGCCTCGACGCCGTCCAACTTGGCCTCGAAATCGGCCATGTCGATACGGTAGTTGTCGCCGACCTCTACCAGCACCGGCACGCAGTCGGCATGCACCACGGCCGAGGGCACGGCGGCGAAGGTGAAGGCGGGGATCAGTACCCGGGCGCCGCGGGGCAGGTCCAACGCCTTGAGCGACAGGAAGAGCGCGGCGGAACAGGACGCCACGGCCAGCGCGTATTTCGCGCCCAACAGGTCGGCGAATTCCCTTTCGAGCAGCGCCACCGGGCTATCGCCGGCGCAGGTATAGCGAAACAGGTCGCCGCTGGCGAACATCCGGTCGATCTCTGCCCGGGCGGCTTCGGGGATGGGTTCGGCGTCGTAAACGTTGGGGGCAAGCATCATGTTACACCTTTTCCGAAAGTAGAGTTCGGAAAACATGTAACCCGAAACTGGCCACTCTCATAGGGTTTCTTTCAACATGTAGGCGAAATTTCGCGCCTATTGGCCGCGGTTGGTGTGAAATCAGTGGCTGGCGGCAAGGTGAATCCCTGCCGGTCTGGGGCCTTTCGGGCGCATGGTCAAAACCGCGGATACGTCTATTCGTCGAAAAGCCGTCTGTCGGGGGTGCCTATACCCCAAGCCGGTCGCGCAGGGCGTACCAGCTCATCGCCAGCGCCAGAAGCGGCGCACGCATCAGGCCGAGGCCGGGGAAGGCCGCAGGGCGCACGCGGGCCATCAGGTCGAACCCGGCGGCGTCGCCGCGGATCGCGTCGGACATAAGCTTGCCCGCGTAGGTCGCCAGCGCCACGCCGTGACCGGAATAGCCCGAAGCCGACCAGAGCCCCGGGGCGGGGCGGGCAAAATCGGGCATCCGGCTGGGAGTGATGCCAAGGGTGCCGCCCCAGGCATAGTCGATGCGCACATCGGCGAGGTGCGGATAGACCTGCAGCATCGGCTTGCGCACGGTTTTGGCGATATCGCGCGGAAAGCGGTCGCCATAGCTCTCGCCGCCGCCAAAGAGTAGCCGCCTGTCTTCGGAAAGCCGCCAGTAGTTGATCACGAACTTGCTGTCTGCCACGGCGATATCCTTGGCCAGCACCTCTGCGGTGCGGTCGCCCAGCGGTTCGGTGGCGACGACGAAATTGTTAATCGGCATCACCCGGGCGGCGACCTTGGGGTCGAGCCGCCCGTGATAGCCGTTGCAGGCCATCACCACATGTTCCGCCGCCACCCGGCCCTGACCCGCGCGCACCACGCCGCCGCGCAGATCGTGCACTTCGGACAGCTCGAATATCCGCACCCCTGCGTCCGCCGCCGCCTGCGCCAGGCCAAAGGCAAATCGCAGCGGGTGGATGTGGCCCGCGCCCCAGTCCATCATGCCGCCGTGATAGACATCCGATCCCACAAGCGCGCTGATGCCGTCGCGATCCAGCGGTTCGGCGGCGGTATAGCCGTAGTCTTGGCGTAGTTTTTCGGCATAGTCCCGGCTTTCGCGCGCGCCCTTCGCCGTCCAGTCGGCGTGGGCGATGCCGATGCGCCAGGCCGCGTCGATGCCATGTTCCGCGATCAGCGATTTCACCAGCGCCTTGGCATCCTCGCTGACGGCCCAGAGCTTGCGCGCGTCGTCGATCCCGTAGGCGCGCTCCAGTTCTCCTTGATCCTTGCGCTGGCCGCTGCCCACCTGCCCGCCATTGCGCCCCGAGGCGCCAAAGCCCACCCGGTGTGCCTCGACCAGCGCCACATCGACGCCCGCTTGTGCCAGATGCAGCGCGGTAGACAGCCCCGTATAACCGGCACCCACGACACAGACATCGGCCCGCGTCTCGCCTTTCAGTTCCGGGAAGGGCCGGGGTGGCGTGGCGGTGGCGGCATACCAACTGGCGGGAAACTCCCCGGGCTGGTCGTTGGCGTAGAGCAGGTTCATGTCATACCCCGGTCAGTTGAATGTGGATGTGGTCGTCATGGCGTGCGGCGCGGCAGCCCTGAAACCGGACCCAAGGATGCGACACGCCCAAACGCGCGGCAAGATGCGGTTCCAGCAGTATCTTCACGCCGTACCCAGCCGGAGGGTGGCTGGTCAGCCAATTCAGCGCAGCCGTCAGGCGTTCGCGATCCAGCGTCAGCGGCCGATTCATCCACCAAAGCCAGCCCATGTCCCAGCGCAGGGTAAGCGCGTCGTCGCGCCCGGCACAGGGTCGTGCCGCCCCCTGATGCGGCTCTTCGAAGGCCCAATAGCCGATTGGCGAACTCGTCTGGCCCGGGGCATAGCCGTCAGCGGACCTGTAGTAGAACGCAAGGTCCAGTTTGCCGCCATCGTCATGGCTCAGGTGGGGCAAAAGAGGGAAGCCGTCCAGGAAAGGGAAATTTGCATCCAACGCCAGGGTGACGGTGCCGGGAAATCGCGCGTCCATGGATGCCGCCAGATCTTGGGCATAACCGGCAAGGGCCGGGGTCACGTAGTGGCGATTAAGCGCGCAGTAGACAGGCGATTGCGGCCTTAGGAGCGCGCCGAAACAATCGAGGGGGACACGCCCCAAGAGTGGCGCCGCGACCGATGCGCCGAGGCTGCCCGCAGCATAAACCATCACGAACAAGCCAATACGGCGACCGGGCCCCGGGCGGGCGACCAGCGAGATCAGATAGGCCAGGCCCCCGATCTGGGTGGCAAGCGTCAGGCCCAGAAACAGCAAAACGTGTCTGGCGGCCCGAAGCATTATACGTTCAGCAGCAGATGCTCGCGTTCCCACGGGCTGATCACCTGCAGAAAGGCTTGGTACTCGGCATCCTTCACCGCCGCATAGGTGCGGCAGAAATCGGGGCCCAGAATGCCCCACATCTCCTGGTTGTCCCGGAACAGATCGAGCGACTCGCTTAGATGCTGCGGAATGTCCGGTTCCTCGTCATAGGCGTCGCCGGTGAATTGCGGCGCCGGTTCATGTTCTTGGGTCATCCCCAGATATCCGCAGGCCAGCGATGCGGCGATGCCCAGATAGGGGTTGCAGTCCATGCCCGCCAGCCGGTTTTCCACCCGGCGGCTATTGGGCCCGCTCACCGGCACGCGGATGCCCGTGGTGCGGTTGTCGATGCCCCATTCCAGATTGATCGGCGCCGCGTGGTCGCGCACATAGCGGCGGTAGCTGTTCACATAAGGTGCCAGCACCGCGATCACCGAGGGCAGATGGGTCTGCATCCCGGCGATGAAATGCCTGAATGCCGGGGTTTCGCTGCCATCGGGGGCCGAAAAGATGTTCTGCCCGGTCTTGCTGTCCACCACAGAGTGATGGATGTGCATGGCTGACCCGGGCTCGTCCTGGATCGGCTTGGCCATGAAGGTTGCAAAGCAGTCGTGCCGCATCGCCGCCTCGCGGATCAGCCGCTTGAAGAAAAAGACCTGGTCGGCCAGAAGCACCGGGTCGCCATGGTTCAGGTTGATCTCGACCTGACCGGCGCCGCCCTCTTGCAGGATGCCGTCGATCTCAAAGCCCTGCGCCTCGGCGAAATCGTAGATGTCGTCGATCACCGGGCCGTACTCATCCACTGCGCTCATCGAATAGGCCTGCCGCGCGGCGGCGGGGCGGCCCGACCGGCCCACCGGAGGCTCGATCGGCTGGTTCGGGTCGACATTGCGGGCGACCAGAAAGAACTCCATCTCTGGCGCCGCGATCGGGGTCCAGCCCCTGTCGTTGTAGTGCTGCACCACGCGTTTCAGCACGTTGCGCGGCGAGGCCTGCACCGGGTCGCCGTTTTGATCCTCGACATCGTGGATCACCTGCAGGGTCCAGTCGCCGGTCCAGGGGGCGGCGGTGGCGGTCGAGATATCCGGCTTCAGGATCATGTCGGGTTCGGTCCAGCTTTCGCCCTCGTTATCGACCCAATCACCGGTGATGGTCTGCAGGAAGATCGAGTTTGGCAGGTAGAAATGGCTTTGCTGGGCGAATTTGCCGGCCGGCATCGCCTTGCCGCGCGCCACTCCGGCGAGGTCGGAGACCAGGCATTCCACCTCGTCCAGGCGGCGGCCTTCCAGATAGCGCTGCGCCGGTTCGGGCAGCCGGTTCAGCAAATCAGACATGGGCTGCCTCCGGGTTGTGGAAAAACGTGGCGATGTGGTCGGCCATGGTGGCGTTGGCGACCGGCCGGTCGAGCCTGCCGCGCGCGCCGTCAAGCAGCGTGTCGGGTACAACGCCGCGGCCACGATGCTCTATCAACCCCTCCAGATAAGGGCGTTCGAATTCGGGATGCGGCTGGATGGTAAGCGCCCGGCCCGGGTAGATCAGCGCCGCGTTCTCGCAGAAATCGTTGCGGGCGACGACCCGGGCATCGCCGGGCAGATCGGTCACCTGATCCTGGTGCCAGGCGTTGATCGCCACTTCGCCCAGCCCCTGAAAGTCATAGACCGTTTGCCCCACCGCCCAGCCGCCGGTGAATTTCTCGACCCGCCCGCCCAGGGCCTGGGCGATGATCTGGTGGCCGAAACAGATACCCACCATGGGGATCGCCAGCCCATAGGCCTCGCGGATCAGCGTCTCCAGCGGCGCGATCCAGGGATGGTCCTCATAGGCCCCGTGTTTCGAGCCGGTGATCAGCCAGCCGTCTGCGGCGCGGGCGTTGTCGGGGAACACCATGTCCACCACCGGGTAGTTGGCAAAGCTGAACCCCCGGTCCGCCAGAAACCCCGGAAACATCGTGTCATAGTCGCCGTGTTCGGGGATCAGGGCATCGGCCACATGGCCGGTCTGCAGGATGCCGATATTCATCAAGACCTGTTTTCCTAGTTTGCCGGATCCTAGTCCCGCCTCGCGCCGCCAACAAGGGCAAGCGGCGCCCGCTGCCTCATCTGACTGAAAAAACCCGGAGGCGGGCGGGGGGGTCATCGGATGAGATTGGGCCGGATCCGCATCTTTTTCCGCCGTTCCTGCGGCAGATGCTGGTTCAGCCGCCGGTTCACCAGCCCGAAACCGCTGATCAGGGTCAGCGTCACCAGGATGAAATAGAAGGCGACGATGGGGTAGGGGACGAAGGGGTTGAAGGTCTTGTCGGCAAAGTATCTGGCATAGTAAAGCGCGTCGCCCTGCTGTTTCCAGGTCGGAAAGCCGCTGAAAAACACCAGTGTGGTAGCGTGAAACAGGAAAATCGCCTCGTTGGTATAGGCCGGCCAGGCCAGCCGCATGGTGGTCGGCCAGATCACCTTGCGAAACCGCTTCCAGCCGGTGAAGCCATAGGCATCCGCCGCCTCCACCTCGCCGCGCGGCACAGAGCGCAGGGCGCCGAAAAAGATCTCGCCGGAATAGGCGGCGGTGTTCAGCACCAGCACGATCAGCGCGCCCGCCTGCGCCGAGGTCAGCCAGGGCAGGGCGCCGGCCTGCTTGATACGCAGGAATATGAAATAGGCCAGAAAGAACTGGATGAAGAGCGGCGAGCCGCGGAACACCAGCACGAACCATTCCGCCGGTTTGCGGACCCAGGGGTTGGGGCTGGCCTTGGCCAGCGCCACCGCGTTGGCGATGAAAAACCCGATCGCCAGCGCCAGCACGCCGAAATAGATGTTCCAGATCAGCCCCGATCCGATCAGAGTGAACTGCTGGCACAAAGAGAAATCGTCCTTCGGCAACAGCCTGTCGCCGATGCCCACAGACCGCAGCCCATAAGCCTGGACTGTGGCCCAGCAGCTCATGACGACGCCCCGATGGTTGCCTGGCCATGGCTCAGCCGTTTCATCAACCGCTCCAACACCACCTCGGAAAGCCTGGTGAAGGCAAGATAGAAGACCAACAGCCCCAGAAAATACCAAAGTCGCCAGTCGCCATGCGGATAGCTGGTAAACCGCGCCTGCTTGGTGCCGCCGAGCTCACGCGCCCAATAGACGATATCCTCGACCCCCAGCAGGAACAGCAAAGGCGTGGCCTTGATCAGGATCATCCATAGATTGGAAAGCCCCGGCAGCGCAAAGACCCACATCTGCGGCACCAGAACCCGCCAGAACGCCTGCCGGCGGGTCATGCCATAGGCTTCGGCGGTTTCCATCTGGCCGCGCGGCACCGCCATCATCGCCCCATATAGCACGTTGGCTGCGAAAGCGCCGAACACGATGGCAAAGGTCAGCACGGCAAGAATGAAGCCATAGACCTCGTGCACCCATTGCGGCGCGTTGCCAAGCGGCAGCTTGGCCTCGGGGCAAACGCGGAAATCGTTGCCCTGCCGGACCGGTTCAGCCCAGTCAGGGCAGAGCACCTGGTGGCGTATCAGTTCGAAACCCTGGTCCAGCGCGATGACGAAGAACAGGAAGAACGCAATATCGGGCACCCCGCGCACCACGGCGACGTAGGCCTTGCCGAACCAGCGCAGTGGCGGGAAGTTGCTGCGTGCCGCGCTGGCGCCGCCAAAGCCAAAGACCAGCGCCGTCGGCGCCGTGATGGCCAGCAGGACCAACACCGTGACAAAGGACTGATAGAGCCCCAGATGCTTGCCCGTCGTCAGGTAACAGGCCAGCCATTTCAGGCCTGAGATGGCCTCTGGGTCAGAGCAAAAACTGAAGATCTGTCCGGTTCTCCGATATACGCGCCCCGATCAGGCCGGGGCGCGTGTGGTTTGGCTCATCGGTCCCTTGCGGTCCCTCCTCGCCTGCCAAGAGCGTTACGCGGCGTGCGATGAGCGGTGGCGGCCCTAGAAGGTTGCGCCGATCTCCCACTTGACGATCAGCGCGTTCAGCGAACCGTCATCCTTCATCGACTGGATCGCCGCGTTGAACTTCTCGCGCAGTTCGCCGTCGGACTCGCGGATCCCCATGCCGACACCGCCGCCGATCAGCTCTTCCTGCTCCAGCAGCACCAGGTCGGGATCATCCTCGGCGAAGGGGGTCAGATAGGACTTGTCGGCCAGCACCGCGTCCGCCTCGCCGTTCTTCACCGCGGCGACGGTTTCTTCGGGTGTGGCGAATTCGACCAGGGTCCAGCCCTTCTCGGCGATGAACGAGGACTGGATCGTTGTCGACTGCGCCGCGATCACGCCGCTGGCGGGATCGACGTCAGCCGACAGCGCCAGATAGGCAGAGGGGTCGGGCAAGGTGTAGTTCTGGGTGAAATCGATCACCTCGTCGCGCTTGTCGTTGATCGACATGCCGGCGATGATGGTGTCGTAGTTGCCGCTGACCAGGTTGGGGATGATCGACGCCCAGTCGTTGGTCACCCATTCGCAGGTCAGCTCGGCGCGCGCGCACAGCTCGTCGCCCAGCTCGCGCTCGAACCCGTCGACCTCGCCAGCGTCGTTGATGAAGTTCCACGGCGCATAGGCGCCCTCGGTGCCCATGCGTACGACCGAATGGCTTTCGGCAAGCGCCATACCGGCGCTCAGCGCCAGAGCTGCCGTGGTCAGGATTAGTTTGTTCATGATGTTCTCCCTTTTTTCATTTTGAAGATGATTTCAGTTTTTGGCCCGGCTGTCACCCGATGTGATCTCACTATTGACCGAAAGCAACATTGCGTCGCAATCGGCAATAACATCGCCCCGATCATGCCGCCTGCACGTGGCTGAGGAATTGCCGCAGCCGGTCTGTCTTGGGCTGCCCGAACAACTCGGCCGGCGGGCCTTCTTCCTCGATCCGGCCCTGGTGCAGGAACAGCACGTGGTCCGACACATCCGCCGCCAGCTTCATGTCATGGGTCACCAGCAGCATGGTGCGGCCCTCTTCGGCCAGCGACTTGATGACCTTGACGACCTCTTGCTCCAGCTCGGGATCGAGCGCACTGGTCGGCTCGTCGAACAGCAGCGCCCTGGGTTCCATGGCCAGTGCCCGCGCGATGGCGGCGCGCTGCTGCTGGCCGCCCGACAGTTGTGCCGGAAAGGCCTCGCATTTGTCGCCGATGCCGACCTTGCCAAGATATTCGCGCGCCTTCTGCTCGACCTCGTCCCGGGCCCGGCCCAGCACGGTGACGGGCGCCTCCATCACGTTCTGCAGGATCGTCATATGAGCCCACAGGTTGAACTGCTGGAATACCATCGAAAGATTGGTGCGGATCCGGGTCACCTGGGCCTTGTCGGCCGGGTGTCGGCCATGGTCCCGGCCCCGCCATTTGATCGGCTCGCCCTCGAACAGAATCTCGCCCTGCTGACTGTCTTCCAGCAGGTTGGCGCAGCGCAGCAGTGTCGACTTGCCCGACCCCGAGGAGCCGATCAGCGATATCACATGACCGCGTGGCGCCACCATGGCGACGCCCTTGAGGACCTCGAGCGAGCCAAAGCTTTTGTGCAGGTCGCGGATCTCTATGACCGGTGCGGTGTCTGTCACCGACGGTTTCCCCCTATGTTCCCTTGACCGAATAGGGCCGAGAACGACCGTGATTGCAATGCCTATTCTGCGCCCGTTTCCGGCCGGTCGTACATCGCCAGCCCGGCAATCACCCCTGGCGGGCCTCGACCCGGCGGCGCGCCAGGGCGCTGTCGCGGTCGTTCACGCCCAGAAGGTTTGCCACCAGACGAAGCAGAGAGTCTTCCTCTTGGTCGCGCACGCCGTCGGCCAATACCACGTCCCAAAGCGCCTCGACCACGCTTTCACGGTCTTCATAGGGAACCGCGTCCTTGATCGCACGGGTGAAGCGCACCGTGTCGGGCGCCTCTGCCTCCAGCGCTTCGGCCTCGGCGCGCAGTTTGGGCGCCTCGAAAGGCGTCATTGCGTAGCGCGCCGCCAGGATCCGGTCGATGCGGGCGGTTTCCTCGGCGGCATAGTCGCCGTCGGACCTCGCTATGCGTACCAGCAGCGCGGCAAGCGCCAGCCGGGCATCGGTGGCGGGCAGGGGGTCGGGGTTGGGCCGGGTCAGCCGTTGGAGCAGGTCTGCGAACATCAGACCCATATAGCCCCGCGCCGTGCGGGGGGAAAGACCGGGTAACGGCCCGGTCTGACGCGTCAGCAAAGAAACCCTGGCCGGGGGGTTATTTGTGCGTCATCTGGATCGACAGGGCCTGCAGGGCGCGCGTATCCTTTTCGGACAGCACCTCGATCCCTGCGGTCACCAGGTTGAGATGGTCCAGAAGATCGCGGATCTCTCCGATCTCGACATCAAGATAATCCCGGTCGTCCCGGGCAAAGCCTGCCAGAGTGCGCGAGTGGTCATTGTGGATCGAGGCGGTGAACCCGTAGGTCAGCCCGTAAAAGCGGGCCTGTTCCATGATCCCGGTCGCATCGGTTTCAGCCAGATCGCGCCAGCGGATGAACCCGGTATTGGCAAAGGCCCAGTGCACTGCCGGGTCGCGAATCACCAGCCCCTGGCGGGAATACTGCTGCCGCCACTTGTCGGGGAAGCATTGAAACAGAAACGTCGGCGCGTTGTACTTGATGTGCAGCGCGATGGCGAACCCCGACGGGCAAAGGCCGTTCAGCTCGGCCAGCAGGTTTGCTATGCTCGCTCTTTTGTCCACGAATTAACGCACCACTCTCTATAAAGTTGCGATATCCGACTGGAATGTCATATTGTTCCAATCAGAATGATTCTGTGAGTGCTTTAGCATAGAGTACCACGTGAACGGCAACACCGAAAAGGTCGACGCATATGGGCATCGAACTCGATACAGACATTTTTGCCAGCCGGTCCCCGGCAGGGCACTTTCTGGCGCTGCGAATCGGGTTTGCCTTTCCGCTTTTCGAGCAGAATGCCCTGCCCAAGGACTGGATCGCACGATATTCTTCGCGCGGGCTGGTTCTGGCCGATCCGGTGATGAACTGGCTATACCAGAACACCGGCGCCACACGCTGGAGCGAGATCACCCTTGAAGACCCTCGCAACGTTATGGGGCAGGCAAGACGGTTCGGGCTCAACTATGGCGTGGCGATCTGCTGTTGCGACAAGGGGCTTTCGGGCCAGCGCAGCTTTGGTTCTTTCGCACGTTCGGACAGAGAGTTCCTCGACGTTGAAGTCACTGAAATAGCAGAAGAATTGCGTCGTCAACACGAAGCGATGGTGCCGCCAAGCAACTTGACCCGGGCCGAACTAGAGGCGCTGGGCATGGTCAAGAACGGCCTTCTGATGAAGGAAATCGCCGACGTTCTGGGGGTAACCGAAGGCGCGGTGAAGCAGCGCCTGAAGAACGCGAAATCCAAGCTCAAGGCCAAAACCAGCACCCACGCTGCGACCATGGCCACCAGTTTCGGACTGATCTGAAGCACTTCCCAAAGACCCCCCAAAGGTTAACGGTGCAAGAGATTCCCTGCATTTTCGCAACGTTTTGTTGAATCATGATTAACAAAACCGCCTGTAGCGGGTTTAATCGCTCTCCAAGAAGGAGAGTAAGCCATGCACAATATCACTTTCGACTTGTCAACGCTACACGAACACGGGACCGCCTTTTTCGATTACCTGAAGTTGCGAAAGAGGTTTTTCGTCGACATCCTGAAATGGGATATCCCGCACAACGAAAAATACGAGATGGATCAATACGACAATCCTACGGCGTGGTATTCATTGGTGATACGCGACGGAGAGGTGATCGGGGGCACAAGGGTGATGCCGACCACGTCGCATTGGGGAGAGCACACCTATATGTTGCGCGATGCCCGGCGCGGCAATCTGCGCTCTATCCCACAGACAGCGATGGAGGCCGACATCGTCTCTCCGTTGGTGTGGGAAATGACCCGGCTGGTGGTCGCGCCCGAGTTGCGCACCGCAGCCGAGCGCAGTGAGTGCCTGTCGCTGATGGGCCAGGGGCTCTATGACATCGCTGCCGGCGAGAATGTGGCAGAGTACATGGGGATCAGTTCGGTGGCGTTGGTCCGGGTTCTGCGTCAGTTGGGCTTTCCGCTGGAACGGCTGGGAGAGCCCTATTACGACCCCGCGGATCAGCGCCGCTATGCGGTGTTGCGGATGCCGGTGCTGTTGCCGGGCCGACGGTTGATCGCGGCAGAATAGGAGTCGGACGGAAACCGCGCCACTGCTGTCATGCGGCCCGGCGGCCGGAGCCTGTGTCATAAACTCAGGCGCGGGCATGAAGATGCCCGGCATAGCGCCCGGGCGCAGCGCCAGCAGTACTGGCATGGCCTGATTTGAGAGGGTCCGGTCTTCGGTGCATCCAGGTTGCATATACTTGGGCGCGCCGACGCTCGTTTCAATGAAACGCGGACCGGCACCCCGGGGGGCAGCGCGGGCAAGACTTGTTCAGCCCTGCAGAGCGCTGGTATTTCAGTGTCAGGTGTCGGCTTCTCCGCCATCCGATTTGGCTGCGGTGGGGGGGGGCGTCGATGGTCTTGTGCATGGATGGGCCGCCGATAGGCAACTGATGCGGGTTGCGAGGCGGTCACGGTCGTCATCGGATTGCGGGATTCCTACGCCACTCGATCCTCTCGCGCCTGGCCGGATATGAGGATGTCAACGAGGCAGACCTGTTGCGCCCTGATGCGGTGATGCGCAGGCTTGTCGGCGGACGGGCGATAAAGGACGGCGCAGCCTCGGCCAACGCCCTGGGCCGGTTCGAGACCGAGATACTGACACAGCCCGAACACCTTGCGGCACTGGCTGATTTGCCGGTTGAAAAGACAGATCCACTGTCTGTAAACTTCATGAAGGCACGCCAAATGGGGAATGTTGGGTGAAAAGACGTATACTCCTGCGCCTGAATTGACCTGAAGATTTTCTGGCCCCTTGAGTCAATGCACCGCATGGCCAAGCGCGGGTTATCATGCAGCGTCAGAGCATGAGCAAGCAACACAAAACAGTTTCCCTGACCGACGAACAGCGCG
>JAAELR010000037.1 GCA_024226455.1 Paracoccaceae bacterium | reverse complement strand
TTTGAGCTGCGCCATCAGCCCGTCTTCGATGTCTTCGCGTTCAAGTGCCGCATCGAGCAGTTCATCCTGAAACCCGGTATCGCCCAGCCGTTCCGCGGCCTTGATGCTGTGGCCAAGCAACAGAGCCGAGGGTGCATGGCCGCCCGTGGCAAGCTTTGCAAAGACCGGTTTGGCGAGGGATACCGTCGCGCGCGCGTTTTGGGACAGTCGAAACAGAAAGAACACGGCCGCGGTGGCGGCGGCGTCGAGCAGGGCGCCGTCAGGTGCCGGGGCGCGAAGCGCCTGCAGGGTGGCCTCTATAGCGCGCAGGTCGCGGGGAAAGTCGCCCTCATCATCTTGCCAGGCCTCGCCAAGGGCGGGCAGTGCGGCTTCGGCAATGGCCGCCGTCAGTTTCTCATCGGGGCTGGCAACAAGCGGCCGGGCCAGCGGATTGATGGCGGCATGGGGACGTTTGGACATTCCCCTCCAGCCCGCCTGCAGCCCGTGATCGTCCAGCAGGCCCAGGGCGAGAAGTGTGTCGAGCGCGGCCTCGGGGCCAGCGATGCCGGCCACT
>JAAELR010000036.1 GCA_024226455.1 Paracoccaceae bacterium | reverse complement strand
ATCCCGCATCGCCGATCACAAGATCAACCGTCTGGACGAGCTGCTGCCCTGGCGTTACGCTGAAAGCGTAACCGAGGTCGTCTGATGAGCGCCAGAGCGCCCTCACCGGACGCTTTCTATCGATGTAACCAATGACGTTGGTACGCTGAACGGCGCACCGCAGGGCGGCCCTATCAACAGCATCAGTGGCACCGGCAGCATTGAAACTGTTACCATCACCAACAGCACGGTCGGAGATATCTCTACCTTAGCCAACGATGACAGCATCACGATCATCGGCAGCACGGTGGACGACGTTGACGCCGGGAGCAGCACCGACACAGTCACCATTGGCAATTCAGCCCTGCTGGGAGATGTTCTCCTTGGCGCCGGCTCCGGCGAAGTCTTGAACTTCTACAACAGCAGTGTAGGCGGGGAACTTAATGGCGGCACTGGTAACGATGCCCTCAACCTTCCGGCGGGGACAATTGTCAACGACGTTACCCACGGCACGTTCACCGTTCAGCTAGGGATAGCCTATATAGTAAACTGGGGGACCTTCACTCTGCCGACCGGTCAGACGGTCAGCTACCGCTTGTTTGATTCTGGCATCGGAATTACATGTTTCGCAAGCGGAACTCTGATCAAGGCACCGGGCGGAAATGTGCGCATTGAGGATTTGGGTGTCGGAGACAAGGTTTCGACCTTCGATGGCGGCCGCGAGAGAATTCGCTGGATAGGGCGTCTTAGAATCTCAGGTGCAGCGCTTTGCGCAAACCCGAAACTCCGCCCCGTCAGAATTATGGCAGGTGCGCTGGGAAGCGGCCTGCCCGAGCGGGATCTGATCGTGTCGCGCCAGCATCGCATGCTGGTGCGTTCATCCATCGCCAGGGAAATTTTCGGGCCTTGCGAAGTTCTGATTGCCGCGATCAAGCTGGCAGGAATTCCGGGCATCTTCGTCGATGAAGACATCGAGAATGTCGAGTATTTTCATGTACTCCTTGACCGACACATGACGATCGTCGCAGAGGGCGGGCCGAGCGAAAGCCTGCTCGCCGGGAACCAGGCACTGAAGGCACTGGGCGCGGAGGCGCATGCAGAGCTTTTGACCCTGTTCCCCGCCATGGCGGATATCGACTATGCGCCCGAGCCCGACAGATTGATCCCTTGCAACAAGCGGCAAATTGAGCTTGTCGCACGGCATCTCAGGGAAGGTAAGCCACTTATGTGCGACCTGCCGAACACTCAACCACCACCGACTGGCGCCGATTGGATGCTTTCGGATGCGGTTGTTTCCGGGACACCCGATAAGGTCCTGGCAACCGAACCGCGGTGCGCAGTGTGATTGCATGTGATCGGCACGGCGGAATTACGGCACAGAGGTGGATATTCTGCTTTCTGTCGAACGGCATGCGGGACCGGAACCGCCTGGTCAGCCTGTCAGCACCGACAGGGTAGCGACGATTGTTGCACGGTCGACAGCAGCACCGCCTTGCCGATGGTCTCTGTCTTCAGCCTGTATTGCGCGGGCTTTGCCGCCAGAACCGGGAAAACCGACAAGGATCGGGTCGGCGAGGCTTTGCAGTATCTACCTGTTGCCGCGCGCCATGAAGGCCAGGCGCTCGAACATGTGCACGTCGGCCTCGTTCTTCAGCAACGCGCCATGCAGCTTGGGCAGCGCGCTGGCGCCGTCGCGTTTGAGGTCCTCGGCGGCCAGATCCTCGGCCAAAAGCAGCTTCAGCCAGTCCAGAACTTCCGAGGTCGAGGGCTTCTTTTTCAGCCCTTGCGTCTCGCGCACTTCGTAGAACTGGGTCAGGGCCGTGGTCAGCAACTGTTCCTTGATGCCCGGGTGATGCACCTCGACGATCTGGCGCATCGTGTCGACGTCGGGAAACCTGATGTAGTGGAAGAAACAGCGGCGCAGGAAGGCGTCGGGCAGTTCCTTTTCGTTGTTCGAGGTGATGATCACGATGGGCCGGTGCCTTGCCGCGACGGTCTCTCCGGTCTCGTAGACGTGGAACTCCATCCGGTCGAGTTCCTGCAGCAGGTCGTTGGGAAACTCGATATCTGCCTTGTCGACCTCGTCGATCAGCAGCACCACCTTGCCTTCGGCCTCGAACGCCTGCCACAGCTTGCCGCGTTTGATGTAGTTGGCCACGTCATGCACCCGCGCATCCCCAAGCTGGCTGTCGCGCAGCCGGCTGACGGCGTCGTACTCGTATAGCCCTTGCTGGGCTTTGGTGGTCGACTTGACATGCCACTCGATCATCGGCAGGCCAAGCGCTTCGGCGACCTGGCGGGCCAGCTCGGTCTTGCCTGTGCCGGGTTCGCCCTTGACGAGCAGGGGCCGTTCCAGGGTTACCGCGGCATTGACCGCCACGGTCAGGTCGTCGGTAGCCACGTAGGTGTCGGTGCCAGTGAATTTCATATGATTATCTTGCTGCTTACGCGGATTTGTTGAGGTTTCTTATCGAACGCAGATCAAAGCCGCAAGCAGGCGCTTTCATGCGTGACAAGCCCAACGGCTTGCGCTAGACGCAGCCTCGTGTGGAGGAGGCCGGATGCCGGTGAATGACATTATTGATCCGTCTGGCGAGCATGAGGAACGCAGCATGAAGGCCGAGACTTTCCTGCCCGACGACTACCGCCCAGCCGAAAACGAACCGTTCATGAACGAGCGCCAGCTGGAGTTTTTCCGGCGCAAGCTGACGAACTGGAAGAACGAGTTGCTGGACGAATCGAAGAACACCATCGAGGGGCTGCAGGACAGCGCCCGCGCGGTGCCCGACATTGCCGACCGGGCCAGCGAAGAGACCGACCGCGCGCTGGAGCTGCGCACGCGGGACCGGCAGCGCAAGCTGGTGGCCAAGATCGATTCGGCCCTACGCCGCATCGATGGCGGCGACTACGGCTATTGCGAGGTCACCGGAGAACCGATCTCGCTGAAACGGCTCGGCGCGCGGCCTATCGCGACCATGAGCCTGGAGGCGCAAGAGCGCCACGAGCGGCGCGAGAAAGTACATCGCGGCGACTGAGATGGTGCGGACACCGACATCGGGGGCGCCGGGGCATCACTGCTCCGGCGTTTGTTCTTTCGGGCCGGAGCAACAGCCTTGCTGACGGACAAAGAGGTTTCCGTGATCGGTGCCGGTGTTGCCGGGCTGGCAGTTGCGACGGCGCTGGCGCAGCGCGGTGCCAAGGTGACAGTGCTGGAGCAGGCGCCCCGAATTTCCGAGGTCGGGGCCGGGCTGCAGCTTTCTCCGAACGGCACCGCGGTTCTGGACGCGCTGGGGCTGGGCGACGGGCTGCGGGCTGCGGGGCCGGAGAACCGCGCGGTGGTGCTGCGCGACCATCGTGCCGGGCGCCAGGTGCTGCGGCTCGACCTGACCGGCTGGCAGGGCGCGCATCCGTCATCCTGATCCACCGCGCCCGGCTGATCGGATTGCTGGAGCATGGCGCGCGTGCGGCGGGCGTGAAAATCGAACTGGGTGTCACTGCCGACCCTGGCGATATCGACGTACCCTGCTGATCGGCGCCGACGGGGTCAGGTCGCTTTGCCGTCCGCTGCTGAACGGGCCGGCAGAGCCGTTCTATACCGGCCAGGTGGCCTGGCGCACCGTGCTGCCCGACGAGGCCCCGCCCGAGGCGCATGTCTGGATGGGGCCGGGCCGGCACCTGGTGACCTATCCGCTGGGCCCGGGCGAACGCAATATCGTGGCGGTGCTGGAGCGTGACGGCTGGGCCGAGGAGGGCTGGAACCATGCCGACGATCCAGCCAATCTGCGCGCCGCTTTCGCCGGGTTCGCGCCCGAACTGCGCGGCTGGCTGGACAGGGTGGACGAGGTGAAGCTCTGGGGTCTCTTTCGCCATCCGGTGGCTGCGCGCTGGCAGGACGGCCGTATCGCACTGCTCGGCGACGCGGCGCACCCGACATTGCCCTTCCTGGCGCAGGGCGCCAACATGGCGTTCGAGGATGCCTGGGTGCTGGCCGATTGCCTGAGCTGTCTGCCGCAGGCGCAGGCCCTGGCAGACTACCAGCAGCGCCGCCGTGATCGCGTTGTGTGGGTCATCGCCGCCGCCAACGCCAACGCCCGCAACTACCATCTGCGCAACCCGATGCTGCGCGGCATGGCACACAGCGCGCTGCGGCTTGGCGGCAGGTTGTTGCCAGCCGCACCGTTGAAAAGGTTCGAATGGCTCTACGGGTTCGACGTCACCATTTGAGGCGCCGCTCATCGCCCGCTTCGCGGAGCTCCTCGCTCAGCGAGGAGGGCCCGGCAGGGGCCGATGAGCGCCCCGGCGCGGTCAGGCCCTTTCCAGTGCCGCGATGATGCCGCCGAAATCGTCGGCCTTCAGCGACGCACCGCCGACCAGTGCGCCATCGACATTCGACACCGCGAAGATCTCGGTCGCGTTCGATGGCTTCACCGAGCCGCCGTAGAGCAGCCGCACGCCGTCGGCCGCCCGGTCGAACCGGGCCACCAGTCCGGCCCGCATGAAGTTGTGTACTTCGGCTATCTGCCCGAGCGTCGGCACCTTGCCGGTGCCGATTGCCCAGACCGGCTCGTAGGCCACGACCAGAGACGCGGCGTCAATCCCGTCGGGCACGGATCCGGCAAGTTGGGTGCCGATCACCCGCAAGGTCTCGCCAGCTTCGCGCTGCTCCAGCGTCTCGCCGATGCAGACAACTGCGACCAGACCCGCGGCAATCGCCGCCTCGGCCTTGCCCCGCACCACAGCATCCTGTTCGCCATGATCCGTCCGCCGCTCGGAATGGCCGACAATCACATGCGACGCGCCGGCATCCGCCAGCATCCGGGCCGAGATATCGCCGGTGTGCGCCCCCGACAGGGCAGGGTGGCAATCCTGCCCGCCCACCGCCACAAAGCTGCCCGCCGCGCGGTCCGCCATGCGCGACAACAGCGTCGCCGGTGGGCAGATCAGGATATCGCAGCCCGGGTCGGTATGCGCGCCGGCCAGTGCGGCGACCTCATCAAGCTGCGCCTGCAGCCCGTTCATCTTCCAGTTTCCGGCGGCGAGTTTGCGTCTTTGGCTCATGACAATTCCCTATCTTGGTTTGCCCGTTCCATACGGGCAAATCGCAGCGTGCGAAACGGGCGCTTTGCCGCGTCAAACCGAGTCGGGCTGGGCCGGCGAGGCCGCCCTGCGGAGCGCCTCTATCCCCGCCAGCGCCTCCAATATGCGCGCCACGGTGGGCTGGGGGTCCAGGCCGATGCCGAAACGACGGTTGTTCCAAACCTAGGCGTAAAGGCAGATATCGGCCAGTCCGGGCTCCTCTCGTGGCAGGGGAATCGACTGAGCAACTTGGGCGCTCAAGGTGGCGCCGGGAAACCCCGTTGAGTTGCATGCCTCCCCTCAGAACTGCTCGAAGTAGACGTTTCGATGCCCCGAGTGCGGGGCACGCGAATGACGTTTCGGCATTTT
>JAAELR010000035.1 GCA_024226455.1 Paracoccaceae bacterium | reverse complement strand
GATCGTCGCCGTATCGCGCGACATCTCGCACAGGCACGCCTGCTGCCCGCAAAGACGCTCGAGACCTTCGACTTCACAGCCGTCCCCATGCTGTCCAAAGCCCATGTCAGTGCCATCACCGCTGGCGACAGCTGGATCGGTGATCAACACCTAAGCTGAACGCAGATCGGGTTTGATCCAGTTCGTCGGCGCTTTCGCCGACGCATCTACATTCGAATATCGGGTACTACTCCATGGGCAATTCTGTCTTGGATGGTTGCGCGCCTGCTGTGTCCAGCGGCGGCATCATCACGAAATTCTATACCTCTGCGGCCTGGATCGAAGGACGGGCCGAACAGCAACTCGAAGAGCTCGCCGGTTGGCCCGGTGTGCAAAGGATCGCGGCATTTCCTGACCTGCATCCCGGCAAATACGGACCGGTCGGGTGTGTCGTTTTGGCGGATCGGGTTTTTCCGCAACTGATCGGCAACGATATCGGCTGCGGCATGTCGCTGTTTCATCTCGATCTGCCGCCGCGCAAACTGAAGCTGGATAAGGCGCTGCGCCGGATCCGGGTTTTGGGAGAGCCCGCGGCAGAGGATCAGCGCTGTAGGCTGGAGGAAATGGGCCTCTCGACCGATCTGTTCCTTGCGTCGCTTGGCACGGTGGGGGGTGGCAACCACTTTTGCGAAATCCTGACACTGGCAGATGCCGGTGAAGGTACTGGATGTGATGCGCAACGAAGCCGAGGCCCATGCCGTGGACTTTGATGTCAGCATGGCGGCCACGAAACATGGGCTCAAATCCGCGGTCTTCGTGCTGAGCGGTCCTGATGCCGAGGCGTTTGCCGGCATGTGGCGCGGTACGATCCAATGGCGGGCAAAAAGCACCCTGCGGCCGCAGCACAAGCGGGCCAACTGGTTCATCGGCGCCTTTGAACTGCCCGAACCGGCACGAAAGACAGAGCCGGTTCATCCGCGCGATGTCACCTTCGAAAGCTTCCATGCAGGCGGGCCAGGCGGGCAACACCAAAACACAACGGACAGCGCGGTTCGCGCGACGCACAAACCCACCGGATTGACCGCCTTTGCGCGGGAAATGCGCTCGCAGCATCGCAACAAGGCGCTGGCCCTGGTGCGTTTGCAAGGTCTGATGTCGGCCCAGATGGCCGCCGATGAAGAGGCGCAGAAGTCTGGCCACAACCATCTGCACAACGCACTTGAACGCGGCAACCCGGTTCGCCGCTTCAAGGGGCGCGGTTTCCGCGAAGACAGGAAGGTGTAGAGATGGAGGTGTTACACGACGTCCTTCCCAACGCTCTGGCAAGCGATTTCTTCGCGGGCGGTCTGGCGCTTGGTGCATTTGGGATCGTGGCCGCGTTCCTGCGCATCGTGCTGCTTGCGATCTATCGTGCGGTCATTCACCGGGTGTGGGTCAGCCTGACGCTGGACAACCGGAGCGCCGCCTATCGCCACTTTTGCATCTGGATGGAACACAATGACGTATTGTCCCGTTCCAGGCATGTGCGCCTGACAGACGGGAGATGGGCCGATGGCACCAAGGGCTATGCACCTGCCCCCGGTTGGCATTGGTTTCTCTGGCGCGGAAAGCTTTGTCGACTTGAACGCGAAATCAATGAAAAATCAAAAGTGGGATCGCCACACAGCCAACGTCCCATGGAGGTGATGCATGTCACTGTGCTGTTTGGACGGGTTCACACGATTGTGGACTGGATCGTGCAAGGGCGCCAGATCGCCCGAACCAAGGATCGCATCGGTCCCAGGCTGTACATCCTGAAAGACGACTACTGGGATCATGTCGGGAACGTGCCGCGTCGATCAGTTGACACCGTGCTTGTCGATGATGACCGCATCGGCAATTTGTTGAATGACATGCGCTGGTTTTATGGCGCAAGCGATTGGTACGCCGAGCGCGGGGTTCCCTGGCGGCGGGGATATCTGCTTCACGGCCCTCCCGGCACCGGGAAATCCAGCCTGGTTCGCGCTTTGGCTTCAGATCTGTCCCTGGATATCGCGGCACTGGATGTCGGTCGAGCCACGCTGACAGACGATGATCTGCGCGAAGCCATGATGTGTGCCCCCAAAAGCTCGCTGATCGCTATCGAAGATGTGGATGCCGTGTTCACCCAGCGCGAGGGCGGTGAGAAACGCACCAGCGTCAGCTTTTCTGGTTTGCTCAATGCCATTGATGGTGTCGCGGCTCAGGAGGGTCGCGCTCTGGTCATGACGACCAACCACAAAGAGAAGCTGGACCCGGCCTTGATCCGTCCCGGCCGCGCCGATGTTCATGCCGAACTTGGGCTGGTCAATGCAAGCACGGCTCGGCGTCTGTTCATGCGGTTCTTTCCCGGT
This sequence comes from Paracoccaceae bacterium, assembly GCA_024226455.1. Lineage (GTDB taxonomy): Bacteria > Pseudomonadota > Alphaproteobacteria > Rhodobacterales > Rhodobacteraceae > JAAELR01. Next base: position 13,949 of record JAAELR010000035.1, on the reverse strand, counting down.
GAAGAGGAACTTGGGTCACAATTCGAACGGCAGCTGGGAAATCAGAAATTCAGCCCGGCTCGGATTCAGGGATGGCTGCTTGCCAACAGTCCCGATCCACACGCGGCCGCGCGGGCATGGGAGTTGATGCAATCACAAGAAACCCTGGCCGTCGAACCGGTTGAGCAAATCTACCCAGCCCCGGGGAATGTCATTTCAGCAAAGCCCGTTCGGTGATCGCCTTGTTGCCCACCCGTTTGACAGTTACTACTGCTGGCTCATTCAATTTCCAAGTGGCGGACCGATGCAGATCGAGATTACCCTCACCGCTCCCCAAGATGCCGATTACGCCGCAACCGACCTTGGGTTCTTGCTGCACAAGCATCCTGATCACTTGCACATCCGTTCGACGTCGGCGGGTGAGACCAGCATCTTTTTTTTAGCAAAGGTCCCCGGAACGCACCACGGCGGTGATGCATCTCGATGTCGACCCCGTCGGCTTGGTGCGCGGCAAGAACCGGCAGAGCGACGGGCTGTTGGCGCAATATGTGAATGACCGGCCGTTTGCTGCGAGCTCGTTTTTGTCGGTGGCCATAGGGCGGGCCTTTGCCCAAACGATGGCCGGAAAGTCCAAGGACAGGCAAGCACTGGCGGATCGCGCGCTTCCATTCGAGATCCGCATCGTTCCGGTCGCCTTGTCGGGTGATCTGAAAATGGTCACGCGGCTGTTCGGGCCTCTGGGTTACACTATCGTTTCGCCGACGGCGGTCGGCGAACATCAGGTCATCGATCTGGTTGTGTCCGCGACACTGCGCCTGGCCGATATCCTCAAGCACCTTTATGTGCTGGTTCCGGTTCTGGACAACTTCAAGCACTACTATGTGAGCGAAGAAGAGATCGACAACCTTCTGGCAAAGGGAGAGGGATGGCTGTCCGAACACCCGGAAAAGGAACTCATTTCCCGCCGGGCACTGAAGCATCGCCGGTCGCTGACGAACATGGCCCTTGCCCGCCTTGAAGAGACCCCCCCGCACAAAGATGAAACGGAGGAAGCCCGGAAACTTAAGCCCGAAGAGCAGCTTGAAAGCCCCATGCGGTTGCACGCCCTGCGGCTGGATACGGTGGCAGAGGTGCTCAGACAGCACAGCGTCTCTTCTGTCCTCGACCTGGGATGCGGCGAAGGCAAGCTGATGTCGCGGCTCGTCAAGGAGCGTGGTCTGGAACGGATTGTTGGCGTGGACACATCAGTGAGAACCCTGGAGGCCGCACACCGCAAGCTGCGGCTTCACCAGGCCGGAGATGCCATGGCATCGCGGATGTCGCTGCAGATGGGTAGCCTGACCTATGGCGACAGGCGGTGGCAGGGCTTTGACGCGGCCACGTTGGTCGAGGTGATCGAACACATAGAACCGCACCGATTGTCGGCGCTGGTGCTGTCGCTGTTTGCCGATGCGCGCCCCCGGGTGGTGGTGATGACGACCCCCAACCGGGAATACAACGTGCTCTTCGACGGGCTGAAAGACGGCACGCTGCGCCACCCCGATCACCGGTTCGAGTGGACGCGTGCCGAATTTGAAAGCTGGGCCAACGAGGTGGCAGATGAGCATGGGTATGCGGTGAGATTTGCTCCCTTGGGCCCCGTCGACGACATCCATGGCGGCCCTTCCCAGATGGCTGTGTTCAAGCTGGCGGACGCCGCATGAGTTTGCGTGCCTTCACCCCATCCGTCGCAGCCGATGTCGAAGCGACGATCCAGTCGAAGCTGTCTGCGCTGGAAGCCGATCACGATGTGCGCATCCTCTTTGCCATCGAAAGCGGCAGCCGGGCCTGGGGCTTTCCGTCGCCCGACAGCGATTTTGACGTGCGTTTTATCTATGCCCGTCGGCCCGATTGGTATCTCAGCATCGAACCGGGCCGCGATGTCATCGAATTGCCGATCGAGGGCGATTGGGACATCAATGGCTGGGATATCCGAAAGGCGCTTGGGCTGCTGATCAAACCCAACCCGGTGATGCTGGAATGGCTGTCCAGCCCGATCCGCTATCGTTGGGATGACGCGGTGTGTGCAAGGCTGATCGGTTTTGCCGACAAGACCACCTTTGGCGAGTCCTGCCTGCACCACTACCGCAACCTGGCGGTGAAACAATGGGACAAGCATGTCGGGGACAGTCCTGAGGTGTCCCTGAAAAAGTATTTCTACATCCTGCGGCCCGCTCTGGCGATTTCCTGGATCCGACAGAACCCGGATGTGCCGCCGCCGATGAACCTGCAAGCGCTGGTCGGGGGCCAGCCGCTGGGAGCTCATCTTGTCGGTCACATCGAACATTTGCTGGTCCTGAAATCCGCCGCAAAAGAGATCGGGCGTGGAGAAGGCATTCCGATGATTGACGCGTTTATCCTTGACCAGATTGCCTGGGCCGAGGTTGTGGCGAAACTGGACGACCGGCCTGACCTGAGGGCCGAGGGAGATGAATTGTTGCGGGCAATAGTAAAAGGTGAAGACCTGAGGGGTGACGTCACATGACCAAGATCGCCATCCCCGATTTCGCCCTCGTCGTCCTGATCGGCGCGACCGGCTCTGGCAAATCCAACCTTGCGCGCCGGCACTTTTAAAAACCGAGGTCGTGTCGTCGGACACCTGTCGCGCGCTGGTGTCCGACGATGAAACGGACCTTGCCGCGACGGGCGATGCGTTTGATCTGCTCAACTACACCGCCTCCATTCGCCTAAAACGCAGGCTGATGACGGTGATTGACGCAACATCGGTAAAGCGCGAAGACCGGGCAAAGCTGGTGCAACTGGCGCGCAAATACCATGCGCTTCCCGTGGCGCTGGTGTTGGATATCGATCCAAGGATTTGTCACGAGCGCAATCAGGCCCGCCCAAACCGCGATTTTGGCGAACATGTGCCGCGCAACCACTCCAAAGCACTCAGACGCGGGTTGCGGGGCCTGCAAAAGGAAGGATTCCGGCAGGTTCAGATCATGAAGTCGCCCCAAGAGGTTGACGCGCTGGAAGTCAGCCGCGAGCCGCTTTGGACCGACAACCGCACCGACCATGGCCCCTTCGATATCATCGGCGACATTCACGGCTGCTTTGACGAGCTAGCCGAACTTCTCGGCAAGCTCGGGTATAAGATCGATCCCTTTGAAATCGGCTCCGAGGAGTTGATCCGCGCCCGCCACCCGGAAGGTCGCACCGCGTTTTTTGTCGGCGACATCACCGACCGCGGCCCGCGCAATCTGGATGCTTTGCGTCTTGTAATGGGTATGTATGACGAAGGCTCTGGCCGCTGCGTGATCGGCAATCACGATTTCAAGCTGAACAAGTGGCTGAAAGGCCGGACCGTGACCCAGACCCACGGGCTGGACCTGACCGTGGCCGAGCTGGACAAAGCCTAGGATAGCTTTCGCAAGCAGATCTCGGATTTCATCTGGGACCTGCGCTCACATGCCTGGTTGGCCGAGGGCAAGCTGGTCATCGCGCATGCGGGTTTGAAAGAAGAGATGCATGGGCGCGGGTCAGGCAATGTGCGCAACTTCGCGATGTTCGGAGAAACCACCGGCGAGGTCGACGAATTCGGCCTGCCTGTGCGTCTTGAATGGGCACGCGACTATCGGGGCAAGGCCGATGTCGTCTTCGGCCACACGCCGATGGCCGGAGCCGATTGGCTCAACCACACCATGTGTGTCGACACGGGCTGCGTCTTTGGCGGCAAACTGACGGCGCTGCGCTGGCCCGAGCGCGAGACGGTCTGTGTCCCGGCAAAAACCCAATATGCGGCCCCCGCAAAACCCCTGGACGCGGGCCAGTCTCTGTCGGCCCAGCAGGACCACGACCGCCTGCTGTATTTCGACGATTACGCGACCAAGATGCGGATCGAGACCCGGTTCAAATCCACCCTGCAAATCCCCGAGGAAAACAGCCTTGCGGCACTGGAGGTCATGAGCCGCTTTGCCGTTGATCCCAGGTGGCTGATCTACCTGACCCCCACGATGGCGGCGTGCCCGACGGCCACCGAAGGCCCGTTTCTGGAACACCCCGACCAGGCGATGGAGCATTTCGCCAGCCGCGGCGTGGCCGATCTGGTCGTCGAAGAAAAGCACATGGGATCGCGCGCCCTGCTGGTTGTTGCCAGGAATGCCGATGCCGCACAGGCCCGGTTCGGTGTGGAAGACCGCAAGGCCGGTGTGGTCTTCACCCGAACAGGGCGCCCGTTTTTTAAGGACGAGGCCGAGGAAACAGCGGTTGTCGCCCGGGTCGGCAAAGCGATGCAATCCGCGGGTCTGTGGGGGGAACTCCAGACCGACTGGGTGCTGCTTGATACTGAGCTCATGCCTTGGTCCGCCAAGGCGCAGGATCTGCTCAAACGACAATACCTGCCGACGGTGGCGGCGGCCAGGTCGTCCGCGTCGTCGCTGCTGGATACCATCGCGAAAGCAGGCGAAATCGAGGGGCTGGACAGGCTTCGATCTCGGGCCGAAACGCAGCTTTCCAACGCGATCCTGATGGGGCGGACAATAGGCGGCTATTGCTGGGCGGCGGACAGTATCGAAGACTATCGCATCGCGCCGTTTCACATCCTGGCCACCGAGGGCAAAGTACATGCGGATCAGCCGCATACCTGGCACATGGAATACATATCCAGGTTGGCCGGGGCTGACACGATCCTGCAAACAACACGGTGGCAGCGGATTGATCCAAACAACAGCGCAGATCGAGAGGCGGTTGCCAAATGGTGGATATCCCACACCGGTGAAGGCGGTGAGGGGTTGGTGTTCAAACCAAACGCGTTCACGCTGAACGGTAGCAAAGGGTTGATTCAGCCGGCCATGAAGGTTAGCGGTCGCGACTACCTTCGGATCATCTACGGACCGGATTACGACCTGCCGGAAAACATTGAACGGCTCCGCCAACGAGGGCTGGGGCGCAAATTCTCGCTCGCTGAACGGGAATTCAAACTTGGCCTGGAAGGCTTGCACCGTTTTGTCGAGGGCCTGCCGCTCTCGAAAGTGCACGAATGCGCGTTAGCGGTGCTTGCATTAGAGAGCGAACCCGTTGACCCAAGGCTTTGATTTCAAACCCGTCCTTCAGACGCGATGCAGCATTCGTCATTCCGGGATCTAGCCAGTCATCGTTTCGCGATACGGGCACTGTTTTGGGTCATGCATGCAGATTGACAGTCAACTCATTTTCGGTTGGCGTGTGATGGACTGGAGTGTCTGGAACGCCCCAAACCGTCTGGTCCGGCGCAGCGTGCACTGCACGAGTTCAACACCTAACCTGGTTGACAGAGCGTTGGGCCTCCGTTCGGTGCGAAGCTCTGGCTGGACGCTACCCGGGTGGCGGGCATTTTGGCCCCTTTCCTTTTTCAACCCCGCGTGAAATAGGGGGGCGCCAAACGAACACTCCAAAGAGGTTGCCCCATGGAGATTCGCGAGGCGCTAACCTTCGACGATGTCCTTCTGGTCCCGGCCGCATCGAGCGTGCTGCCCGCGACCGCCGACACCACCACCTTCGTCACAAGGGCGATCGGGCTGAACATCCCGCTGCTCAGTTCCGCGATGGACACGGTGACCGAGGCGCGTATGGCCATCGCCATGGCGCAGGCTGGCGGCATGGGGGTGATCCACAAGAACCTGGATGTCGAGGCGCAGGCCCGCGAGGTGCGCCGGGTCAAGCGGTTCGAGAGCGGTATCGTCTACAATCCCGTAACCCTGCGGCCGGATCAGACGCTGGCCGATGCCAGGGCGCTGGTGCAGCGCTACAATTTCACCGGTTTCCCGGTGGTCGATGAAGCCGACCGCGTAGTCGGCATTGTCACCAACCGAGACATGCGGTTCGCCACCAGCGACGACACGCCGGTGCGAGTAATGATGACCACGGACGATCTGGCGATGCTGGCCGAACCGGCGGATCTGGACGAGGCGAAGTCCCTGATGAGGGCGCGGCGGATCGAGAAGCTGCTGGTGACCGACGGTGTCGGCAAGCTGACCGGGCTCCTGACCCTGAAGGATACCGAGCAGGCGGTGCTGAACCCCACGGCCTGCAAGGACCAGTTGGGTCGGCTACGGGTGGCGGCGGCGTCCTCGGTGGGCGATTCAGGGTATGAACGCACCGGCGCCTTGGTCGATGCGGGCGTCGATATCGTGGTGATCGACACGGCGCATGGCCATTCCGCGGGCGTCATCAAGGCCGTCGAGCGCGCCAAGGCGCTGTCGAACGAGGTGCAGATCATCGCCGGCAACGTGGCCACCGCCGAGGCGACACGAGCGCTGGTCGATGCCGGTGCCGACGCGGTCAAGGTCGGTATAGGGCCAGGCAGCATCTGCACCACACGTATGGTCGCGGGCGTCGGCGTGCCGCAGTTGACGGCAATCTCGGACTGCGCCGCAGTGGCCGGCGACGTGCCGGTGATAGCCGATGGAGGTATCAAATTCTCGGGCGATTTCGCCAAGGCGATTGCGGCCGGGGCCAGCTGCGCCATGGTGGGCAGCATGATTGCAGGTACCGACGAGAGCCCGGGCGAGGTAATTCTCTACCAGGGGCGCAGCTTCAAGAGCTATCGCGGTATGGGCAGCCTCGGTGCCATGGCACGTGGCTCTGCCGACCGGTATTTCCAGATGGACGCGGCCAGCGACAAGCTGGTGCCGGAAGGGATCGAGGGACAGGTGCCTTACAAGGGCAGCGCCGGTGCGGTTGTCCACCAGCTTGTGGGCGGCCTGCGCGCCGCGATGGGCTATACCGGTTGCGCCACGGTGCCCGAAATGCGCAGCCAGTGCCGTTTCGTCAGGATCACCGGTGCGGGGCTGAAGGAAAGCCATGTACACGATGTGCAGATCACCCGCGAGAGCCCCAACTACCGTGCATTATAAGGCGGTTTGGATGCTTCCTGGCGCATTGTATCGAACCTCGCCACCGGGTTCGGCAGGTTGCCGTGCCGGAGGTCCAGAATTGCGGTTTGGTCGAAACGGAAAGCGCCCTGGGTGACACCCGCGGCCCGGATCAGCGCCGCTATCGGCATTCTCGACACCATGCTGGCGGGCGGGGCGGCAGAGAAACTGCTGACCACATGGGGCCGCAAGAACCGCTATGCCGGGTCCGGCGACCGGGCGGCTATTCGCGATCACGTCTATGGTGCGCTGCGCTGCCGGCGGTCCTTTGCCTGGCTCGGGGGGGCAGCGACAGGGCGCGGGCTGATGCTGGGAGCGCTGCGGGCGGCGGGGCAGGAGCCGGCCGGGCTTTTTACCGGCGAGGGATATGCTCCCGAGATGTTGCGGCAAGACGAAACCGGGCACGAGTTGGCCGATGCGCCGCGCGCGGTGCGGTACGATCTGCCCGACTGGCTGATGCCAGCGCTGGAGCAGAGTCTGGGCGGCGATCTTGAGGCCGTAGCCGAGGCAATGCGGGCACGGGCACCGGTCTTTCTGCGCGTCAATCTGATACGTACCGACCGGGCGGGCGCGATACAGGCGCTGGCCGCTGACGGGATCAGCTGCGAACTGCACGGGTTGGCCACCACCGCGCTGCGGGTGACCGGGAACCCGCGCCGAGTGCAGGGTTCGGCAGCGTACCGCGACGGGCTGGTCGAACTGCAGGACGCCGCAAGCCAGGCGGTGGTCGAAACGCTGCCGTGTGCCGCAAGGGTGCTGGACTACTGCGCCGGCGGTGGTGGCAAGGCACTGGCACTGGCCGCGCGCAGCGGCGTGCGGGTGTTTGCCCATGACATCGACCCCGCGAGGATGCGCGATGTCGCACCGCGCGCCGAGCGCGCCGGTGCGGCGGTGACGGTTATGACGCCTCGGGCGCTTGGCACCCAGGCTCGCTTCGGCCTGGTGCTTTGCGACGCGCCCTGTTCCGGCAGCGGAACCTGGGGCCGCGCCCCAGAGGCGAAATGGCGCCTGACGCCAGGGCGGCTGCAGGCGCTGAGCGCGATGCAGGATGAGATTCTCGACAAGGCCAGGCTGCTGGTCGAGCAGAACGGGGTGCTTGCTTATGCCACCTGTTCGCTGTTGACTGTGGAAAATGAGGACCGTATGGCGGCGTTCCTTGTGCGTCATTCTGGCTGGCGGCTAACCTTCCAGTGCCGTTATTCGCCGCTCGATGGTGGCGACGGATTCTACGTAGCCCACTTGACGCGGAAAGAGTAACAATCATAGGTTGAACTCCACATGTATCAACCTTAACCGGCGATTAACATTTGGCGTGGCAAAAGAGCGATAGGTTGAGCAAGGAGGCGCAAGTGTCCGACACGGCCCAAACGCCGCACCCGATCACGCGACTGGCGCTGGCCGCATCGCCGCGCGCCGCCCATATACTCGCCCCGGCGGTCGGCTGCGTCGGGTTGGCGGCCGTGTTTTCCGGTCGGGCTACCGGGGTAGCCTTTCTTGTTGCGGGCATCGCACTGGTCGCCATGGCCGGAATTGTGATTTGGCTGGCACAGCGCCACCGCCGCACCCAGCAAGAGATCTGGACCGCTGCTGGCGCGCTGAACCAGCATGACGCGGTGCCCTGTTTCGGCACCGATGAGGGGGGGTGCATTCTCTACCGCAATCCTGCGGCCCAGCGCCGCTTTGCGGCCGAGATGCCGCATCTCACCGGTGCCATCGGCGACCTTTTCGCCTCGCCCCGCGCGGTCGTGGAGCGGTTGCGCATCAAGGCCGACGACCAGGGCGCTGTTACCGAGGATATTGCCGCCACCCGAGGTGCGCTGCGGGTCTCTGTGCACCGGATCGACCGGGTCGGTTATTTGTGGCGGATTGAGGAACGGTTGGCGCTGCCCGATGAACTGGGCGCAGCCAAGATCGCGCTGCCGATGATGCGGGTGAGCCGGGCCAACACCATTCTGGACATGAACGAGGCCATGCATGCGCTGCTGGGTGGGCGGCCGCAATCGCTCGACCGGGTGGTTTCTGCCCTGCCGCTTCAATCGGCGCAACCCAGCAAGCTGATGACCGCCTCGGGCCCGGTCGAGGCGCAATTGGCGATGGTCGAGGACGAAAAGGGGCTGACCCAGGTTTATGTCTGGCCCGGAGAGGGGCCGGATGCCGAACTGACCCATGCCGACGCACTTCCCGTGCCATTGATGCGGATATCCACCAAGGGGCGGATCCTGATGGCCAACCGCCGGGCAGCGAAGTTGCTGGCGATGGGGGCCGAGACCAACCTCGATTTCGCGCAGGTGGTCGAGGGGCTGGGCCGCCCGGTCGGGGAATGGCTGCTCGACGTGATCGAGGGGCGCGGCGCGGGCCGCTCGGAGGTGGTGCGCGCCACGAGACCGGAGCAGGAGGTCTTCCTGCAGGTGGCGCTGGGGCGCATGGTGGACCGGGGCGAGGTTTCCATCCTGGCGGTGCTGATCGACGCGACCGAGTTGAAGACACTCGAGGGGCAGTTCGTGCAGAGCCAGAAGATGCAGGCCATCGGCCAGCTTGCCGGTGGAGTCGCGCACGATTTCAACAACCTGCTGACGGCTATCTCGGGCCATTGCGATCTGCTGATGCTGCGCCACGAACCGGGCGATCCGAACTATGGCGATCTGGTGCAGATCAGTCAGAACGCCAACCGCGCCGCCAGCCTGGTGGGCCAACTGCTGGCGTTTTCGCGCAAACAGAACATGCAGCCCGAAATGATCGACCTGGGCGACACCTTGGGCGATCTGACACACCTGCTGAACCGCCTGGTGGGCGAGAAGATCAACCTTAGTTGGACCCACGACCCAGATCTGCCGCGCATCCGGGCCGACAAGCGGCAGCTGGAACAGGTGCTGATGAACCTGGTGGTCAATGCGCGCGACGCCATGCCAGAGGGCGGCCGGATCAAAGTCGAGACCGGCGCCGTGCGTCTGGCCAAGCCGCTGATCCGTGATCGGGCAGAGATACCGGCGGGGCACTACGTCTTGGTCACCGTCCGCGACGAAGGTTGCGGCATCGCCGCCGACAAGCTACCCAAGATATTCGAACCGTTCTATTCGACCAAGCGGCTGGGCGAGGGCACGGGCCTTGGGCTTTCGATGGCCTATGGCATCGTCAAGCAGTCGGGCGGCTTCATTTTCGCCGAAAGCAAGCCGCGCAAGGGGTCGTCGTTTACCATGTATTTCCCGGCCCATCGCTGCGTATTGCCCGATACCGGCAAGGCAGAGATAAAACCAAAGGTGCTGCCCGCCAAGGCAGAAGGCGGCGTTGTGCTGCTGGTCGAAGACGAGGCGCCGGTGCGCGCCTTTGCCAGCCGTGCGTTGCGCCTGCGCGGCTACACGGTGATCGAGGCCGACAGCGCGGAAGAGGCGCTGCGGCAACTGGAGGACGAAGAGCTGAAGGTCGATATCTTCGTCACCGACGTGGTGATGCCCGGCATGGACGGGCCAAGCTGGGTCGGCGAGGCGTTGAAGCAACGTCCTGGCGTCAAGGTTGTGTTCGTGTCGGGTTATGCCGAGGATAGCGTCAGCCACAACCGCGCCAAGATCCCCAATTCGGTGTTCCTGCCGAAACCCTTCTCGTTGAGCCAGCTGACGGAAACGGTGCACCTGCAGTTGCGCTGACCACAAAATGCTGCCACCTACGCTGGGTCGTGCCGTTTGAAGCACGCTTCCGCTGTGCTAGGGTGATTCAGATAAAGGCACTATTTTGTCGATCTGATACGAAGCGGATTGCCTTTTGTCGGTTGTCATTCGCCACTTCGCCGACCCTTGTGGGGGAATTGGATATCCGTTTGAGCAGGGAGTGGGCCGCGCTCGTGAGTCCGGCATGAAAATTCCTATTCTACTGTAATCATTAGAAACAATCCGATCAAATTGGCCGCGAGCGCAGGATTTCGTGTGATTGTGGCAGGAACCCTGCAATTTCGGATCTCCATAGGAAGCCAGGAAAACCGCCGCCAGAACAAGATGACCTCCTGCGCGCCCGATTGACTGAATTGATCGACATGCGCCGCGAACTGGTGAGGCTGGCCACCCTGATTGACTGGGATGTCTGCGAGCGGGAACGGGCTGGGTTCTTTCCGCCCCACACCGGTCGCCCGGCGACTTTGTCACACCTTGTCGCTGGATTGCTTTATCATCAAATACCTTTGCGCTCTCGGACGCGGCTGTTGTGGCGCGGTGGGCCGAGAACCCTTGCTGGAAGAATTTCTGCGGGCGAGACGTTCTTTCAACACTGCCTGGCGCGTGATCCTTCGTCCTTGACTCGTTGGCGCGAATGGATTGCGGCGCATCGCCACATCATTGACATATGTCAATCGCCCCGGTCGATGGGCGGCCAAAAAATGGGGCAGGATGGCGTTCTCGCGGGTCCGACTTGCCGCGGTTGCCGCCATGGGATGATTGGGAGGACATCATGATCAATGCTTTAATCCGATATTCCCCATTTGGCTCTCCTTTCGGAACGGTAATAGCAGCTGAAGCGGTTCGCCGAGCCTTTTTTTCGGCGCTGGTTTGCCCTGGTTGCTACACGTTGGGGCGTGGTGCCGCCAAGTTGGTCATTTTTGCATCCAGAGGCGTCGTATTGCCTGATTTCGGGCGCACCTGTCCCGCTGCCGGTGATACCGTTCGCGGTTCTGGAGTGACTGCCGATCATGCCAGCACTGCTTCTGCAGGCGGCCCGCGCAGGGTGTTGATCAGGTCGAGGATGCCGGCGAAGACCTCTCGGGGTAGTGCCGCCGCAGCCATCTGGAAAATAGCGTAGCGGCCATGACGCACGAGACGCGCGCCTGTCTTGATCGAAAGCGTCCGGTGAGGGCGCTCTGGCGCTCATCAGACGACCTCGGTTACGCTTTCAGCGTAACGCCAGGGCAGCAGCTCGTCCAGACGGTTGATCTTGTGATCGGCGATGCGGGATAAAACCCATGTCAGCCAGGCTTGCGGATCGACCTTATTCAGTTTGGCGGATTCGATCAGCGTGTAAGCAATCGCCATGGCCTTGCCGCCACCTTCTGAACCTGCGAACATCCAATTTTTGCGGCCTATGGCCGCCGGTTTCATTGCTCGCTCGGCAGAATTATTATCCAATTCAAGGTGGCCGTTACTTAGGTATGGATGCGCTTTTGGCATCCTGCCAAGGGCGTAACGAATGGCTTGTGCCAGCGGTGTTTTTCCTGAGATTTTGGGGAGTTGTGCGAGCAACCATTCCTCCAGATCGTCGAAGATTTCCTTGGCCTTTGCCTGTCGTACCTTGACGCGTTGTTGCGGTGATTTGCCCCTGATCTCTTTCTCGATGGCGTAAAGCAAGGCAATCCGTTTGATGGTTTCCTCGGCGATGGCGCTGCCCTGTGCGGTGAAGACATCGACGAATTTGCGCCTGACATGGGCCATACAGGCCATCTCGCGCGCCTTCTCCTTTCCGAACAGACCGTTGAAACCAGCGTAACCATCCGCATGAATCCAGCCCTTGTAGCCTTCGAGATGGGAGACGGGATGTTCGCCCTTGCGGTCCACCGTGAACTGATACCACGTACAGGGTGGTGATTGCCCGGCCCAAGGTCGTTCATCTCGCACATAGGCCCAGATCCGTGCCGTTTTGGTCTTCTTGTTGCCCGGCGCAAGCATTTTGAGCGGCGTATCGTCGGCAAAGAGTGCCGGTCCCTGCCGCACGATCCGGCCAATCATATCGGCCAGTGGCTCAAGCAGTGCCGTTGATCTGCCCACCCAGTCCGCCATTGTCGAACGATCGAGATCGACACCCTCACGTGCAAAGATCTGGCTGAGGCGGTAAAGCGGAAGATGGTCCCCGTATTTCGAGACCAGCACATGGGCCAGAAGGCCCGGCCCAGGGCGGCCACGTTCAATGGGGCGTGACGGAAGTGGTGATTGCACGATGGTTTCGCAACAGGAGCAGGCTTTGCGCGGGCGAATAATTCGCTTCACCTTGAAGCGACCGGGCACGTATTCGAGCTCTTCCGTGACATCCTCACCGAGCGTGCGCAGTGTCCCGCCACATTGGCCACAATCATCGCCGGGTGACAGCTCCTCGTCTTCCCGGTCCAAATGATCGGGCAGAGGCTTGCGGCTATGCTTACGCTTCGGCTTTTCCGCGTCTGTTGTCGGGGTTGGCTTGCTCTGTTCTTCGGCAGCCTCGGCTATTTCCTGATCCTCTTGCAGATCGAGGTTGAGCTGATCCAGATTCTCGGATTTGCTGCCGAACCGATGCCGGTTTGCCCCGTGCAGCTGGTGCTGAAGCTGTTCCACCTTGAGGCTCAGCGCCTTGACCTCATTGACCAAAAGTTCGCTGACTGCACGCAGTTCGGCGGGATCTTCGGGCAGTTTTTCGAAGTCTTTCAGCATGGTGATCCTATACCGGATCAGGGCGATGAGATGAATCCCAAAAGCGATAGATACCCTGTTTTTATTGGCTTATCCGGCCCTCGATGGCCGCCATGTCCTCACCGGCATCCGCCAGTCAATGCCTTCAAGCAACATCGCCAATTGCGCCGCTGTTACGCTGACTTTTCCGTCTTTGGCTGCTGGCCACACGAACCGGCCCTTCTCCAATCTCTTTGAGAAAAGACAAGCCCCTTGGGAACCCCACCATATGATTTTTGGCAGATCACCCTTGCGACCCCGAAAGACAAACAGGTGCCCGGAATACGGATCCAGTTCCAACACACTCGAAGCCTGCGCCGCCAGCGCTCCTCTCGGGCATGCAAGCATGCCCTGCCGGGCAGGGATTGAACCCCCGCCGCATATCCGTCACCCCAGCGGCAAGCCAAACCCGCGTGTTGGATGGAACCGGGATCATGTAGCCAACCCCTGAACCAGACTGACCACAGCGTTCAGGGTTGTCGGCCCCTCAATCAGAACACGGCGGCCATCCGACAGGGTGATATCCACACGATGCGCTGACAGCGGGGTTTCCAACGCGGACATCAAAACCGGCGAAGGCGGCGTGGACAGCGACCCTTCGATCTCAACTGGCAGGAACGCGGCCTTCGCGGCCTCGCCATTGCCTTCATCATCCGGAGCAAACCGGGGATCCTTCAGCCAG
>JAAELR010000034.1 GCA_024226455.1 Paracoccaceae bacterium | reverse complement strand
GGCACCCCGGTACACGCCTGGGCAACCGATATCAGCCAGCTCTTTACCACCGCCTTTACCCTGCGTGATCACTGCTGGCACCGGCGCGACCTGTCCGCGCGGCTGGCCGTTATCCATACCCTGGCGGATGGCCGCACGGGAGCCAACTGGGGCGCGGGCACCGCCGGTATATTCCAGACCGGTCCGGTGGTGACCATGAACATCCGCAACGATATCGCCACGCAGGCCGACTGGTTGGCACGGCAGGAACCGGTCTATCTGCTCAGCCATCCATCCAATATACGCGAGCTGGCCCGCTACTGCCTGGAACAGGAGATCACCCTGCCGACCCTGGGCGAGGTGGTCACCTTTGGTGAGCTGCTGGTCGCTGAGACCCGCGATCTGGCCCGCCGGGCCTGGGACTTAGAGATCAAGGATGTCTACAGCAGCGAGGAATCCGGCACCATGGCCCTGCAATGTCCGGAGCGCGAGCATTATCATGTACAGGCCGAGGGCTATTACCTGGAGGTACTGCATGGGGACGGGCGGCCCTGCGCGCCCGGGGAGACCGGCCAAGTGGTGGTCACCGCCCTGCACAACCTGGCCATGCCGCTGATCCGCTATGCCATCGGCGATTACGCCGAGGTTGGTGAGGACTGCCCCTGCGGCCGGGGGCTGCCGGTGTTAAAGCGTATCCTGGGGCGCAGCCGCAATATGCTCACGCTGCCGGACGGCACACGGCACTGGCCCAGTTTCCCAACCAGAACCTGGTTGAAGATCGCGCCGATCCGGCAACTGCAACTGGAGCAGGACCGGCCGGATCATATCCAGGTACGGCTGGTAGCCGACGCGCCCCTGAGCACACACCAGCAGTCCCAATTGATCGATGTATTGCGGGAGTCACTCGGTTATCCTTTCAATATTACCCTGGAGTTGCTGGAGCAGATCCCGCGAACCGCCAATGCCAAGTTTGAAGACTTCATTTCCCGTATCGACGTCTGACACCCTATACACCAACCCGTGCGGGCCGTTGATCATCAACTGTTGCCTGACCGGCATGCGGCCGGGCAGAACCGACAACACGCATGTGCCAATCAGCCCCGGCGAGATCATCGACGATGCGCTGGCGGTGGTAGAGGCCGGCGTCAGCATGCTGCATATTCATGCCTGTGACAACAATGGCCTGCCGACCTGGCGCCCCGAGCCCTACCGGCGCATCATCGAGGGGATCCGCGCGTCCCGGCCTGAGACCGTGATCGTCGCCACTACCAGTGGCCGCCGTTTCAGTGAATTGGAACAGCGTAGCGCGGTACTTGATCTAGACGGAGATGCACGTCCCGACATGGCCTCCCTGACCCTGGGTTCAATGAATTTTCCGGACGGTGCGTCGCCGAACTCCCCGGAGATCATTCAGACACTGGCCCGACGCATGCGTGAACGGGGCATACAACCTGAGCTGGAGGTCTTTGACCTGGGCATGCTGAACTATGGCCTGTACCTGGTGAAGAGGGGCCTGCTGGAGGCGCCAGCCTACATCAACCTGCTGCTCGGTTCGCTGGGTGCCGCACCGGGCCGCGTGCTGGATCTCGCGCTGCTGGCGAGGGAGGTGCCCGCGGACTGGATCTGGGCAGGTGCCGGCATTGGTGTGCATCAACTGTCAATCAACACCGCGGCCATCGCCATGGGCGGGCATGTAAGGGTCGGGCTGGAAGACAACGTCTACCTGGACCGGGCGCGCCGGCAACCCGCTGACAATGTCACGCTGGTAAAGCGGGTGGTGCGCATCGCGGCTGAACTGGATCGCCCCATCGAAACAGCCACTTCAACGCGCCGCCGTCTGGGCCTGCGCGCCCGCCACCCGGTAGTGTAGCCAGGGTGAGATTTGCCGGCGGGTGCTTTATCATGCCGCCATGCTCACCATTCGCAAGATGAAGCCATCCGATCGGGATGCCGCCCTGGCGCTGCTGGCCAAATGGAACATGGCGCCCCGTGCG
>JAAELR010000033.1 GCA_024226455.1 Paracoccaceae bacterium | reverse complement strand
TGATCCCTTTCCGATCGCGTGAGGTGAAGATATCCTGGCATGGCAACATCGCTTTCTTGTGTGACAACAAGCGGATATCAAATCCGCCGGCGATGTTGCACTTCACGTCTGAATTCACCTATGACATCTGGATATGTAAGAATGCGATGCCCTTTATTAGATGCTGCAAATCTTAGAAACATTGAGTCATTTGCAAATTGCGCCTCAAGTGCAACACTCAAAGCACCGCCCACTTGGTTCATTTGAACGGGCTGTGCTATTCGCATCCTTCCTTTATCAACAAGCGTGGGGTGGGTGCCGACCTACCGCCCTAGGGATACCCCGGATTGTCGCTCTTTTCCGTCATTGAACAGCACGCGCGAAGGTCGAATAGGCTTGCAAAGACTGCGTTACGGTCAGTAACCTTCACGAAGGCACGCCAAATGGGGAATGCCGGGTTACAGATGTAATCCGGGTGGTCTCGCTCAGGGAGTACAGGTTGATCTGAGCGCAAATCTTCAGGTGAATTCAGTCCGGCGAGCATAAATCAAACCTTGCATTGGCAATTGCCCCCCGATCGCTAGTCTGCTGAAACATCGTAGAGAATCGCGACGACCTGTCAGAAGGGCCGGGCGGGCCTCGATGCTGGGAGGTGTCTGGTGAAGACAACGCTGATCACCGGGGCGACCGGATTTCTGGGCCGGCATCTGTTGTGGCGCCTGTTGAAGGACGCAGCCCCCGACGACCGGATCATTGCTCTGCTGCGCGCGAACTCTGCCGAGGCCGCCGATCGGCGCCTGATCCATGTGCTGGACGACCCGTCTTCAGGTCTGACGCCAAGCGAAAAGGCGGCGGCCGGGGCGCTGCGCGGCGATGTCGCTGCCGAGGCATTGGGGGCCGCCCATGCGCTGACAGCATTGCAGCCCCAGGTGACGCACATCATCCATTGCGCGGCCAGCGTCGACTTTACACTGGATCTCGACGCCTCGCGAAAGATCAATGTCGGCGGGACACGCAACATGCTGGATTTCGCGCGTACTGCGCCAAACCTTCAGCGGTTCGACTATATCGGCACAGCCTTCGCCGCCGGTGCGCGGTCGGGGACCATTCGTGAGACCGGGCCGGAATTCTCTGCCGGTTTTCACAACAGCTATGAACGCAGCAAGGCGGAAAGCGAGGTATTGGTGCGCGCCGCGGCCCCGGAGTTGCCGACCGCGATCTTCCGGCCAAGCATCATTGTAGGCGACAGCAAGACCGGCGTGACGCAAAGCTTCAACGTGCTTTACTGGCCGCTCAAGGTCTTTGCCCGGCGCATGGTCCTGTGCATTCCGGCCAACCCCGACGGGCTGATCGATATCGTGCCAATCGATTACGTCCGCGATGCGATCTTCCATATCCGCCAGTCGCGGCCCGCGGACGGCACGATCTACCATATCACATGCGGCCCACAGAACGTGGTGACCGTGGATCAGATGGTGAAGATAGCGGCCCGCGAATTCAACGTGTGGACCCCTCCCTATGTCTCTCCGGGCTGGACCTATCGCTTGCTGAAACCGCTGTTGAAACTCGTTTTGCGTGGCGAACGGCGAAGGGTGCTGAACGTGGGAGAGCAGTATTTGCCATATCTTGCCCACACTGCGCTGTTCGATGACAGCAACGCGCGTGCCGCGCTGGCCGGGTCCGGCATTGCCGCACCCCCGGTCGAGCGCTATTTCAGCACGCTGGTCGCCTATTGCAAGGACAGCGACTGGGGCAAACGGGAACCTCCCGATCCTGCACCGCCGTCGCAGGGGCAATAAGCCGACGACTTGGTCTTTCGTGCCGCCGGGTCGGCGCCGCTGACCGGAAAGTCGCGGAGCCGCCGAGATGGCCGCCGGGGTGCCGGGCTTTCAATTCAGTCCGGCGCAGAAGTCCTGGATGCGGGTGCAGGCCTGGCGCAGGGCCTGGTCCGAAGTGGCATAGCTGACACGAAAATTGGGGCTGAGCCCGAAGGCGGCACCAAATACCACCGCGACACCGGTTTCCTCCAGCAGCGCCCGCGAGAATGCCTCGTCGTTTTCGATCAGAGTGCCGCCGACGCTGGTCTTGCCGATGCAGCCTGCAATTGAGGGGTAGACATAGAAGGCGCCCTCTGGCTTGGGGCAGCGGATGCCCGTGGCCTGGTTCAGCATCTCGACCACCAGGTCGCGGCGGCGCATGAAGATCTCGTTGTTGGGCGCCAGGAAATCCTGTGTCCCGTTCAGCGCCTCGACCGCGGCCCACTGGCTAATCGAGCATGGGTTCGATGTGGATTGCGACTGGATCTTGCGCATCGCCGCGATCAGCCTTTCCGGCCCTGCCGCATAGCCGATGCGCCAGCCGGTCATGGCGTAGGCCTTGCTGACCCCGTTGCAGGTGAGAGTGCGGTCATAAAGCCCCGGTTCGACCTGGGCGGGGGTGCAGAATTCGAAATCATCGAACACCAGATGCTCGTACATGTCGTCGGTCATCACCCAGACATGGGGGTGCCGCATCAGCACATCCGTCAGCGCCTTCAGTTCGCCCCGGGTATAGCCCGCGCCGGTGGGGTTCGACGGTGAGTTGAAGATCAGCCACTTGGTTTTTGGCGTGATCGCCGCCTCAAGCCGATCGGCGGTCAGCTTGTATCCGGTCTGCACGCTGGCCTCGGCAATCACCGGGGTGCCGCCGGCCAGCAGCACCATGTCGGGATAGCTGACCCAGTAGGGCGCCGGGATCACCACCTCGTCGCCGGGGTTCAGCGTCGCCATCAGGGCGTTATAGAGGATCTGCTTGCCCCCCGTTCCGACGCTGACCTGTGAGGGCGTATAGTCCAGCCCGTTGTCGCGGGCGAACTTGGCGCAGATCGCCTGTTTCAACTCTGGTATGCCGTCGGGGGCGGTGTATTTCGTCTTGCCCGCGGCGATGGCGGCGACGGCTGCGTCCTTGATGTTCTGCGGCGTGTCGAAATCCGGCTCGCCGGCGCCCAGCCCGATCACATCCTTGCCAGCCGCCTTCAGTTCCGCCGCCAGGGTGCTGACGGCAATGGTGGGTGAGGGTTTTACGCGGTCTAGTGTCGCGGAAAGCAAGGACATGGTCGTCTCCGGGTGGAAGGATGGGTCGCAGACTTCTAGGATGCGGGCGGATCCCCATCAACCCCGATCAGGCGGCGACAGGCAGATGATGACCGACACCGATATCCCGACCGACCCCGCGACGGACAGTTCCGGCGGCTGGTATTCGAACGAGGCGGCAACCTTTGGCGACCGAGTCGCGGCCGGGCGCGAGGCGCTGGGGCTCGACCAGGAGGGGCTGGCGCGCAAGCTGGGCGTCAAGCTGAAGACCGTGCAGGGCTGGGAGGACGACCTTTCAGAGCCCCGCGCCAACAAGCTGCAGATGCTGTCGGGTGTGCTGAACGTGTCGCTGATGTGGCTGCTGAACGGTGAGGGTGAGGGGCTGGCCGACCCCGACGGCGGCGAAGCGATCGACGCCGATATCAACGGGCTGTTGACCGAGATCCGCCAGATCAGGGGCAGCATCGCGCGCACCGCGATCAAGCTGGGCGGGCTGGAAAAACGGCTGCGCAAGGCGCTGAAGGACCAGGCTTGAATGGCGTTGCAGAGACGGCGGAGGCGCGGCTGAAGCGTCTGCGCATGCGCTCGATGCGCCGCGGCATGAAAGAGATGGACCTGATCCTCGACGGCTTTGCCGCCGGTCGGCTGGCGTCGATGGATGCCGGCGAACTGGATCTTTATGACGCGCTGTTGTCGGAAAACGACCAGGATATCTATCAATGGGTCACCGGCCAGGCCGCCGCGCCGCGGCGCTATGGGGCGTTGATCGGCCGGATCGCCGACCACGCGCATCGCCGCTGAGCCGGCTTTTCCCGGTCTGCACCGGCACGCTTAACGGAATATTGGGGTTTCTCGCGCTATGACTTGGTCAAGACAAGGATGGCGGAGAGCAGAAAATGAGCGTGCATTCCCAGATTGGAGCATTGGCCGAAAAGGGCTTCATGACCCAGTATCTAGAGGCGCTGTCGCTGGTTGAGCGGCTGCACAGGCTGCTGCTGGACGTGATCAAGGATGAGTTCGAGCGGCTTGGCATACTGGAGGTCAACGCGGTGCAGGCACTGCTGTTGTTCAATGTGGGCGAAAACGAGGTGACGGCGGGCGAGCTGCGTACGCGCGGCTACTACCAGGGTTCCAATGTCAGCTACAACCTGAAGAAACTGGTCGAGGCAGGGTACATGCATCACCAGCGCTGCGAGATCGACCGCCGCTCTGTGCGGGTGCGTCTGACCGAGAAGGGCCGTCACGTGCAGCAGATCGTGGCCGAGCTGTTCCAGCGTCACGCCGACGGGTTGGAAGAGCGCGACGTGCTGAACCTGGACGGGATCGACGAGATCAACACCGCCCTGCGCCGGGTCGAGCGGTACTGGAGCGACCAGATCCGGTATATCTACTGAGCCGGGCGGTTGCTGAATTGAGCGCCTGCGGCGCGCTCTTTTTGGTTGCGTCCGCCTGCGGCGGCCGCGGCAGGCGGGGGGTTCCACCCCCCGCACCCCCCGGAGGCCCCATTTTGCGACCCATGCGACCGAGATGAAGGCAGGGTGACGGGCCCGGGCCTTAGGGCGCGCTCAATTCGCTGACCGCCAATGTCTGCATCTCTTTCAGCAGCTTGCGGGTCATTGCCTCTTCGAAATCCTGAAATCCCAGCGCCACCTCGACGAAAGCCTGCTGGCCGCGGATCACCTCGTACTCGAAATAGGCCATGAGCGCGGGATCAGGACCGATCACCAGCGCGTTGACGGTGGCCGGGCCCAGCATTGGTTCATCCGCCAGATCGCGCGGGCGCGGCCCGGTGTTGGAGCGTCCATCGCCCGAGAGATCCAGCGTGTGGCGCCAGCATTCGGGCTGCCGCGCCAGCGCGGCGGCGCCGTGCAGCATGGCCTGGCCGATCGCGGTGGCCGGTGCGCTGGGCATCCGCGGCGTCCGGCTAAGCCGTCCCGCGACGTTCGCCAGATCGGCCGGGCTTTGCACTTCGGTCCAGTCCACCAGCACGCGCTGACTGGAAAACCCCGCCCATTCAAAGACATATAAACGCACCGGCGCCTGGGGCAGGGCCAGGAACGCCGCCTGCACTTCGGGCCGCATCAGCGCCCCGGCCAGCCCGTCCATCTGCAGCCGGTACTCGACCGCATCGACCGAGCCCGACACGTCGAGCCCCAGCGCCAGCGCCTGCCGACAGGCGCCCTGCGCCGCCCCGGCCCAGCACGCCAACAGCAGCAGTGCCGCCCTAACCACCCCGCCGCCCGGGCGCTGCCGCTTGCCCGATGGCGATGGCCTGCAGCTCGCGCACCAGCTTGCGCCGCATCGCCCGCTCGAAGTCGTGGAAATCCCGCGCCTCTTCGACGAACGCACCGGGCCCGCGGATCAACTCGCGCCGGAAATACCCCGCCAGATCGTCGCGCTGCCCGCCGATGGTCAGCCCGTTCACGGTCACCTCGCCCAGCGGAAACTCGCGATAGGCCAGCTGCGGGGCGAAACCGTCATTGCTGATCCCGTCGCCAGAGACGTCGAGCGTCCGTTGCACGCAGAAGGGCGCGGTGCCGAAAACCGCGGCCGCGTAGCCCAGCGCATAGCCGATCGCCGTGGGAAACTCGGTAAAGCGGCGGTTCGATTGCCCGATCTCCGCCGCCGCCGCCAGCACATCCACAGGGCGCGCCAACAACCGCCATGGCAGCACGAGGTCCTGCTGATTGCGCCCGCTCCACTCGTAGACCGCCAGCGCCACCGACTGACCAGGCACGGAAAACAACGCCGCCTGCACCTCGTCGCTGGCCAGCGCGCGGGCCAGGCCCTGGCGCTGCAGCCGGTCCTCGGCCGCATCGACCGACGACGACACATCCAGCGCCAGAACCAAGGCCAGTCGGCACTCTGCCCGGGCCTGCGCCGCGAAGGCCAGCAGCGCCAGTGCGAAAAGAACGCCGCGCCCTACCAATGGCCGGTGTTGCCCATGCTGGCCCAGGGTTCTGCCGGTTCCAGCGTATTGCCGGCCTGCAGCAGTTCCACCGAGACGTTGTCGGGCGAGCGCACAAACGCCATGCGGCCATCGCGTGGCGGTCGGTTGATCACCACGCCATTGGCCTGAAGATGGGCGCACATGTCATAGATATTGTCGACCGAGTAGGCCAGATGCCCGAAATGCCGGCTGTCGCCGGGCAGCCCGTCATCGCCGTCCCAGTTATGGGTCAGCTCCACATGGGCGTTCTCCTGCCCCGGAGGCGTCATGAAGACCAGCGTGAAGCGGCCCGCGTCGCTGTCCATGCGCCGGGTCTGCTCCAACCCCAAAAGCCCAAAGAAAGCCATGGATTTTTCCAGGTCCTTCACCCGGATCATGGTGTGCAGATAAGTGATTCCCATCCCAGACCTCCCGTGCTGATCGGGGCAGAGTAACACGCGCAGCGGTGGCCGCCCATACCCGGCAACCACGGCCTGCGGTCAGAACGCCGACCGGATGCCCAGCGAGAGCCCCAGATTGTCGCGGTCGTAAAGCCCGATGCTGCTGTCGGTGCGCCCGGCCCGCAGGCTGAGCGTCGGGTTGAACCCGAACCGTTCGATCTGCGCGAACACCAGGTCGATATTGGCAGAGACCTCGCGGTCGTTGCGCCCGCCCGGGTCGTGGCGAGAGCGTGGGTAGGAGCGCTGGCGCCAGTCCAGCCCGAAACTTACATGTGCCCCCAGAATGGGCCGGGCGAGGGTGAAATCCAGCCCCGAGCGCAGCTCGGAAAAGTCCGACACATCGGTGGCAGAGGCGCTGTCGGTGTGGCTCAGCGACAGGCCCAGTCGGCCCAGATCGCCGATCTGGCGGCTAAGCCGCAGATCGGCGCGCAGGATGCCGGCGTCGGGCGCCCCGATGCCGAACTGCCGCTCGCCCGAGCCCGAAAAGCTCAACGCCGCCTTGTCGCCAAGCGCGATCTTCTGGGTGCCACCCAGCCGCAGATAGCTGAAATAGTCCGCGCCGCCATACCAGCTGTGCCCGGCCATGGCGCTCAGCGTGTAGGGGCCCGGCCAGACCTGTGGCCGGCGCTGATAGACATAGCCAAGTGCCGCCTGGGAAAAGGCGAAATCGCTGCCCGAGACGCCGGGCGCCTGCGCCCTGGCGTCGGCGGTCAGGCTGTAGGTGCGGTGCGATAGCTGCACCACCAGATCGTGGGCATGGTCGGCCCCTTGGGCAAAGCGATAGCGCGAGCCGACGCTGGTGGCATATTCCACCCCCTCCAGCGCACGCGCCGCGCCCGATAGCTGGAACTCGAAGGGCAGCCCATAAAGCTGTGTGGTTTCGCGGGCGCTGCCGTTATTGACGTTGCTGCTGGGGGTGACGTTAAAGCTCAGTTCGGTCGACCAGGGGTTGCGCGCCCGCACATAGCGGAAATCGCGCACCGCCATCGCCCGGGTCGCCTCGGTGGGCGCGCGGTCGGCGGCCCGGCGCAGCCATAGCTGGGCGCGGGTCCGCTTGCCGTCGGAACTGAGCGCCTGCGCGGTGACCATGGCGGCGGTGAAGCGCTGCGGTTTGTCCTCTGCGGCCCGCCATGCGGCGCGCCCGGCCGCCGCCGCTTCGGCGAATAGCCCGATACTGCGAGCGGCGCGGGATTTCAGGATCAGCACTCGATAGCTGCCCGGGTTCCGGATCAACAACGCGTCGGCGATGGCGTTGGCAAGCCCCGGCTTGCCAGCTTCCAGGCTGGTAAATGCGGTGCGATAGGCTTCTTCGGGCGACAGTTCCGTGGTCGCTCCTTGCGGCTCGGCAAACGCCGCGGCAGCGGCCAAAAGCGTTGCCATCACCAGTGCTGCAAAGCGCCGCATTGCCCGCGCCCCGGCTCAGGGAGAAGTGACGATGAAGCCGCCAGTTTCCTGAACCGACACGCCTTCACCGCCCGATAGCGGGCTTCCGGTTTGCGGGTCGGTTCCCTCAATGACGATGATCCCCACCATTTCGTCGGCCGTGTCGCCACTCAAAACCGCATAATAGGATCCGGATTCAAAAACGGTCGGGGTCGTGCCCACAACCAACTGGCTCGACGCCGTGCCGCCGATCTCGCCTGATGTACTGATCTGACCTGTTGCCAGAACCAGCGTCGGCAGGGTGCCCAGCAGAGTGCCGGTCTGGTCGAAATACTGCCGGTTGGTCAGTGTGCCCTCAACCGCGTCGTTGGCATTGAAATCGGCGAAATCCACCTCGATCGTGGCATCGGCGGTGGTGAATTGCAGGCCGCTCGCACCGTTGAACACCCGCTCCCCGCCGTAAGAACCGGTAAAGGTCGCCTGGCCGGAGGTGGGCAGGGTGACGGTTCCGCTGCGGGAATAGACGAAGCCGCCGAAGCCATAGCCCTGATAGTCTCCGGTGCGCACCACGGTGAACTCGGTCTCGCCCGATGCGCTGACGCCCCGGATCGCCTTGTAGGCGCGCCGCTCTGTGGTGTTGTTGTTCTCGTAGACCTGAAACCCGGTGGCCGCCAGCGTCGGCATCACGTCGTCACGGTCGAACACTCCGGCGGCGTCAAACGGCAGGTTGTCGATGGTGATGGTGTCGGCCGTCGCGTCGTAGGTGACATCCTGGGTCGAGCCGTCGGTCTCATACCGGGTGACCCCGGCGCTCGCGGACGGCACCGCCGTGCTGCCGGTGCCCGCCGGCAGCGTCACCGCGCCCAGCGTCACCGTCTCCGTGGTGGTGGTTGTCGTCGTCGTCGCCGTTGTCGTCGCCGTTGTCGTCGTCGTCGAATCGAACGGGTTGCCGTCACACGCGGTGAAAACGAACACCGCGGCCAGGGCCGTCATGGGTTTACGCATTGCTCTGCTCAAGGTCTGCCTGTTTTTTTCCACACCCTGCCGAAGAGTTATCCACAAGTCAACGAATCGCCCCGCGGTGGCAGCCCTGGTGATGCAGGAATACCGCGCTTAACTTCGCCGCCTAAGTACGTGATTTCTCTGGCAATCGGCGCGCGTGCCATTCCCGGCGCATAGATGTAGTATCGCACCCCAGACAGCACTCTAGATCAGGGAAGCCCCATGCCACTGACGGCCGAGCAGCAAGCCGAAATCGACGCCCTCCGCGCCACCCCGAACCAGACCCTGCGCGCCGTGAGCCCGGGGATGGAACAGCATCTCTATACCGCTCACCCGGTGCTCGACCATGGGCTGATCCGGGTCATCGACTATATGGGCGACGACGCCGCGATCTGTCAGGCGGCGCGCGTCAGCTATGGCAAGGGCACCCGGGCGGTGACCAATGACGAGGGCCTGATCCGCTATCTGATGCGCCACTGGCACTCTACCCCGTTCGAGATGTGCGAGATCAAGCTGCACGTCAAACTGCCGGTCTTCGTGGCCCGCCAGTGGATCCGCCACCGCACCGCCAACGTCAACGAATACTCGGCCCGCTATTCGATCCTCGACCGTGAATTCTACATCCCCGCACCGGACGCGCTGGCCGCGCAAAGCACCGTCAACAACCAGGGCCGCGGAGAGCTGCTGACCGGGGCAGAGGCAGAGCGCGTGCTGGAGATCCTGAAATCCGACGCCGGGCGCGCCTATGACCACTATGAGCAGATGCTCAGCCAGGACGGTCAGGCCGGTCTGGCCCGCGAACTGGCCCGTATGAACCTGCCCGCCAACATCTATACGCAATGGTACTGGAAGGTCGATCTGCACAACCTGTTTCACTTCCTGCGCCTGCGCGCCGACCCCCACGCCCAGATGGAGATCCGGGTCTATGCCGAGACCATAGCCAGCATCGTCGCCGACTGGGTGCCGTTCGCCTATGGCGCCTTCGAAGACTACCGCCTTGGCGGTGTGACGCTGTCGTCAAAGGCGATTGACTGTGTGCGGCGCATGCTCAAGGGTGAACAGGTGACACAGGAAAGCTCCGGCATGTCCAAGGGGGAATGGCGGGAGTTTGAGGGGGTAATAGTGTGAGTACGCAAGGCCGGTCAGTCAGGCTGTATCTAGTGGACGGAACCGCGACCGGAATTCTGACTGCGGAAATAATGAACTGGACAGGGCATGTATTGGCTGCGCCCCGAACCAGGTTTGAGGACGCGGTTTCCCGCGAGGAATTGAAAAGAACAGGAGTGTATTTTTTATTTGGGCACGACGACGAAGGAACCGACGTTGGCAAGGTCTATGTGGGTGAGGGTGACGAAATCGGCAAGCGCCTTTACCAACACAACAAGGACAAACCATTTTGGGATCGCTTCATTGCTGTAACAAGTAAGGACATGAACCTTACCAAGGCACACGTTCGATACTTGGAGGGAAGATTGCTTGCACTTATTCTGGAGGCAAAGAAGGTTAAAATCGCTAACAAGGATATGCCCCAGTTTGATCGACTTCCTGAAGCCGATATAGCGGACATGGAGGCATTCTTGGAGGAAATCCAGCTTGTTCTGCCTGTTATTGGGGCAGAATATCTTCGCCGACCTGCGACTGGGAGGCCGCGACTGAAATCGTCAGCGTCGGAGAATCGCCTTGGCTCGGAATTCAACGAGAATCCGAGTGGTGATGGGGATGAAGTATACTTTTCCTTGAAAAACAAACGTGCAGGTATCGATGCGACCGCAAAGGAAGATTCTGGGGAGTTTGTAGTTCTGTCAGGCTCGCAGGGGTCAATGAAAGAGAACGCATCTTTCCATGATAGGCAAAAGATATTTAGGGACGCAGCCTTCGAAACTGGGCGCGCGCGGAAAGCCGGTGAGAAAAATTTCATTCTAGACCAAGATATTTCATTTTCAAGCCCAAGCGCGGCTGCCGTATTTCTATTTGGAACTTCAAGGAATGGCCGTACAGATTGGCTGGTCCAGGGTAGAGATATTACTTACGGATCTTGGAAAGAAGAAATGGTTGATTCAAGAACACTTGAAATAGATCAGCAAGCGTAGGGCGGGCAGTTCTGCCCACCGCCCGCGCTGAGCCGCGCATCGGCGGGCCGCGGCGTGGCGATCCGGCGGCGGTTCGGCAGCGATTTATGCCGCAAAGTACCTCCATCCTCAAACCGCAGCACCCAGCCTCTCCAAATCGCCGGGCCCCGGGACGGGTCATGCTGAAAGCATGCCTTCGGCATGACCGATGCGCGGCGGGCCTGCGGCCCTCGATTCCGCGCGAAACCCACTGTCACGATCCGGCTGCGCGGGCAGGGCGAACGCCCCTTGATTCCGCGCCGCCAAGGCAAGTCGGGGACCAGCCCATCGCATCAGACAAGCGGCCTGCGGCCTCTCCACAATTCCCGTTGCGCCCCATGAAAAGGTAGCGCTAACAACAATAATGCCAACAGCTTACACCCATGTCCCCATGGGGACATCGTCCAACCGGGGAATTTCCGGCGGCTTCTACCCATGACCCCGTCACCTCTCAGGTGGTAGCTATTACCCATCGACAGGGACAACGTTCACGCCCCCTGCCGAGGCGCCCGTCCCGCCCGAAGGATCTTCCCCGATCCTTCCCATCCCCAAGGGAACCGCCTCGGCAGCGCGGCTTTTGTGCCCGAATTTCCCTCGGTTCCGAGTGACGGTCGGTTTTTTCGGTCGTGTGTTTACCCGTTTCGCCCCGTGGCCTGCTGGCCGCGGGGCTTTTTTCGGACAGC
Organism: Paracoccaceae bacterium; assembly: GCA_024226455.1. Taxonomy (GTDB): domain Bacteria; phylum Pseudomonadota; class Alphaproteobacteria; order Rhodobacterales; family Rhodobacteraceae; genus JAAELR01. The sequence goes on along the minus strand of JAAELR010000033.1, from coordinate 6,552 downwards.
CCAACCCCCGCCCGGGGTGTCGGCCTGCCGGCAGGGGCGAGTCAATTCCGCAACAACTTTGCCCCGAAACGCTCTGTTTCCAAAGGGGCTTTTGAAACTGTCCACAGGACCGTGCTAACCATGTTCATCTGTACTCGGGGTATTCGCTAACTGTAATGGAGGTTTTCATGCGTCTTTTGTTTATCGCCGCTCTGGCCGGCGCAACGCTGGCTGCGGCGCCCGCGATGGCCTGGAATGACAACATGACCCAGCCCGCTTCGAACGAAATCGCGGTCTGGGCCTATCCTTCCCAGGTCAATTACTGCCCCGCCGGGCTGCAGCCCGTGCGGATCGGCGGCGTCATCTGCTGCGGTCAGCCGACCCATGTCGGATATCAAAGCCACACGCCGCGCCGCTCGACCGTGGTCTATGGCAAGGGCTATGACGGTACGGTCGTGGTCTACGAAAAAGGCCAGTAATCCTCGCTGACTGTCCGGCGAGACCCGGCGCCCTGCCATCAGGCGGGGCGTTTCACGTATCGGAACGTTTTGTTTCCAAATGAGAAATTGACTACCGGGCCCCGCCTGCTACGATCATCTCCCAAATACGAAACTGACTGCGCTATATCTAGAGGGGGGCTCGATGATTACCGCAAATACTAGGCTTTTTGCCGCTACGGTTGTTTCTGCAATCGCCATAACAACCGGCGCTCAGGCGTTCTGCACCAACAAATGGGCCGACGTGACCATCCTGTGCCCGTACCCTGTGCCCTATACCGGGCCCAAGACGCTGACCGCAACATCGGCCAACATGCCGACCGTGGGCACGCCGGGGCTCTACAAGAATTGGGGCAACGGCTATGACGTGCGCGTCTACCTGCACGGGAACGGCACCGGGTATCAGGACTTTCACTGGAACCTGGACAACTGAGGCCAACTGATCCTGCGGCGGCTCTTGTCAGGGCCGCCGCCCATCGGGGCGCGTCATAGCGCCTGAAGGTCGGTCGACATGGATCGCCCGTCGCGGCGCTTGTGCAATTCATGGCTGACCTTCCGGTCGCCGACCAGTTTTGGCCAGCCGGGTCGCTCTACCAACTGGCCCGGGCCTGGAGAGGCCGACAGGGCGTGCGACCGGGTGGGCGGCTATTCCCCGGGTGGGGAAAAGCGGCGCAAACTTCCCTCCTTGGCTGAACCCCGGGGGCGTACTATGTCGGGCGGGCAGCAGAGGAGAGACATATGCGCAACGCGGCCCTTACGCTGGGTGTCATCGGCGGGATTATCGGCACGATTGTGGGTGTGGTGACCTTCGGCTATGTCCAGTTCATCGACTGGTTCGGCGAGATAGATGAGATTGCGGGGCAGGTCGGCAATCCCGCATTGATAAAGGCGGTCAGCTTTGCCGCGCCGCTACTGGCGATTGCCGGCGGGGCCATGGCCCGGTCGCAGGCGCTGGTTGGCGGCATCTGCATGCTGATCTCTGCCGCGGGCATGTTCTATGCGTTTGGTTTTGGCGCCTTCACCATGTTCCCAATCGGCATGTGCGCTCTGGGTGGGCTGCTGGCGCTGGCGGCGCGTCAGCCCGACGCCGCCTGACGCCGGGTCAGCAGCGCATCCACCGACAGCGGCCCGCCGCCGCGCAGAACCAGATAGATCAGCAGGAACAGCCAAAAAGCCCTCTGATCCAGGATATGGCCGTCGCTGAGATTGTCGAACCACGCCCCGATGGTGCCCGCATCGGCGCCGTGACCCCAGATATCGGTCAGGCTTTGCACCACGACAAAGCCGATCATACCCAGCGCGGCGAGCCGGGTCAGCAGCCCGATCACCAACAGCACCGGCAGGATGAACTCTGCCCATGTGCCCGCCAGCACCACCGCCTTTTGCAACAGCGTCGCCTGGGTGATGTCATAGCCCGCCGCCTCTGCCGCCCTGGGGAAGATCTGCGCGAAGGCATTGAAGCTGGGGCTGAAGAGACCGCCGATGCCCTCCTTGCCCAGTTTGGTCAGCCCGGAATTCCAGAAATAGACGAACAGCACCGCGGCGAATACGAACCTTGCAAGCGTCGGCAGCAGGGCATCGGCCAGCCGTTCGAGCCTCTCGAACACGGAATTATGCAGCATTATCAGGGCGTTCATTTCAGTCCTCGTCCAATCCGATGAGCGCGCCACCGTTCAGCAGCATGCCAAGCGTCTCTGTCAGGTCAAAGCCGGGCGCGGCGGCGATGGCGCTGTCGAGCGCGGTGCCGAACCGCTCTGCCCGCATCAGCGCGTCGACGAAGCTGCCGCCCCCCGGCGGCAGGGTGGCCGCCACAGGGTCATAGCCGGGCCGAATCACAAGCACGTTCTCGCCCTGGGCAGAGGGTTTTCCGGCGCCGTCCTCCGCATTGAACCGCCAGATCGAATGCACCGGCCACCGTGATCGCACCAGCCGCATGGCCGGGGCCAGCGCCACTCGCGCCGCCATCAGCCGGTCGGTCGGCATCTGTTGCAGCACCACCGGGTCCAGCGGTTCGACGTCGGCGGCGTGATACGAAAGGCGCAGGGCCAGCTCCAGCCGCGCCACATCGGGCAGATAGCCAAGCCTCTGCACCGGTTCGAACTGTTCCAGGAACCCAGGCATTTGCTCTCCGTAGAGCATCAAGATCGGCGTCACTGGCGGATGTCGGCGCAGGAACGCTCCGGCCAGCAGCTTGAAATTCGCCTCGCCCACCAGCTTGCGGATCACCGGAAACGACAGTTCCAGCGCCTCAGTCAGGCTGACGGCGACGTTGTTGCGGTAAACGTCATAGCGTTTCAGCGCCTGCGCCCCATCGGGATTGACCAGCCCCACAGGCGCCGCGAAATCCGGCTCCAGCAGGCCGGATGCAAAGTCGCGCTGCCCGGTCATCATGCCGACGCCGCCTGCAGGATCGCCCCGGCCCTGTCCGCCTCGGCGCGCAGCACCGGCCAGTCGGGCACGTCCGCGTCCCATTCGATCAGCACTGGTTTCGGCCCGCTCTTTGCAACCGTGTGGGCAAAAAGCTTCCACACCGGGTCGACCACTTCGCATCCATGGCTGTCGATCAGCAGCGGCGCGCCGGTCTCGTCGGCATCCGCATGATGCCCGCCCAGATGGAACTCTGCCACCAGATCCAGCGCGAAGGCGTCGATATAGGCATATGGGTCGGTCTGCTGATTGGTGGTGCTGACATAGACGTTGTTGACGTCCAGCAGCAGCTCGCAGCCGGTGCGCGCGGCGATCTCTGCCAGAAAGTCGGTCTCGGCCCAGGTGGTCTCGGCAAAGGCAAGATAGGCAGAGGGGTTTTCCAGCAGCATGCGCCGCCCGATGGTGTCCTGCAACTGACCGACATGAGTGCAGACCCGGGCCAGCGTCTGGTTTGTGTAGGGCAGGGGCAGCAGGTCGTTCAGGAAGTGGCTGTCATGGGTCGACCAGGCCAGATGTTCGGAAAAACTGGCGGGGTTCAGCCAGCCAACCAGATGTTTCAGTCGCGCCAGATGGTCTCTATCCAGCGGCGCCTCGCCGCCGATCGACAGCCCCACGCCATGCACCGAGATGGCAAAGCGTTCGGCCAGCGCGCGCAACTGCGCCAGAGGTCTTCCGCCGTCGCCCATATAGTTCTCGGCATGGATCTCCAGCCATTCGACCGGACCGGCGTTGCTCAGGATGTCGGAAAAGTGCTGCGGTTTGTAGCCGACGCCGGGTGCATCCGGCAGGCGGTCGAAGCGATGAGCGGTGGCATCCAGCATGTTGCGGGCCTCCTATCGGGCCGACGGAAGGCCGACGGTTTTCCGACGCTTTGCCGACAAGGGATTTCGGGCAGGAAACGGGGATGTCCCCGGGGAGCGCCCCCGGGGACGGCCGGGTTTCAGGAAGGCAGGTCGCGGTCAAGCTCTTCGAGCGAGCCCATGCGCGAAGAGCCATCGGCCATCGCCGGCAGTTCGATCTCGGCGCAGGTACCGGCATCGACCAGCGTCCAGGCATTGCCCTGATAGTCGACGGTAGAGGACCCGGCGCAGGTGGTGCCGGCGCCGGCCTTGCAGTCATTCTCGCCGGCCAGCGAAACGCCATAGCACTTGTCCTTGGCCTGGGCGTTTACCGAGGTGGCGTGGCCGGCGACGGCGGCGGCAACGGCGCTTGCAACTGCGAGGGTCTTGATAGTGGTGGACATGCGGGTCTCCCTTAATCCTGGTGATGTGATCAATCGCGTCAGAGCGATGACCAATCACCTAAACCAGCGGGAGGAATGCATCCAATAACGTCGCCGTGTGGCACACGGCTGTTATCCGCATGAAATATACATGTTTGTGATTTGACCATGATCCGGGGCTATGATGCCCCGGATCGTAGCGTCTAAACCACTGTCAATTCGTGCTTTTTCGCTTGATCCGGCGGTGTCGCCTCGGCGCAAAGCTGGTCGGCCACGGATCCGAGTGTTTCAACGTGCGTCTGTTTTTCACCCAAGCGGCGCACCGAAACCGTGCCCGCCTCGACCTCTTTCAGGCCGCAGGCCAGAATCGCCGGCACCTTGGACAGCGAATGCTCGCGGACCTTGTAGTTGATCTTTTCGTTGCGGATGTCGGCCTCGGCCCGCACTCCGCGCGCCTTCAGGGTCTTGACCACATGGTGCACATAATTGTCCGCATCCGACACGATAGAGGCCACCACAACCTGCCGTGGCGCCAGCCAGAAGGGCAGCTTGCCGGCGTGGTTTTCGATCAGGATGCCGATGAAGCGCTCGAAGCTGCCAAGGCAGGCGCGGTGCAGCATGACGGGGCGGTGTTTGGCTCCGTCGGCGCCGACATAAGTCGCATCGAGCCGTTCGGGCAACACGAAATCCACCTGATGCGTGCCGCATTGCCAGTCGCGCCCGATGGCGTCGGTCAGCACGAACTCCAGCTTCGGCCCATAGAACGCGCCCTCGCCGGGATTGAGCTCGGGTTCGATCCCTGCCTTGCGCGTGGCGTCCAGCAGCGCCGCCTCGGCCTTGTCCCAGATCTCGTCCGCCCCGGCCCGCACCTCGGGCCGGTCAGAAAACTTGACCTTGAACTCGGCAAAGCCAAGATCGGTGTACACTTCGGTAAGCCACTGGATATAAATCGAAGTTTCGCTTTCGATATCATCCTCGGCGCAGAAGATATGCGCGTCGTCCTGGGTGAATCCACGCACCCGCATGATGCCATGCAGCGCGCCAGAGGGCTCATACCGGTTGCAGCAGCCGAACTCGGCCATGCGCAGCGGCAGGTCGCGGTACGACTTGAGACCCTGGTTGAAAATCTGCACATGACAAGGGCAATTCATCGGCTTCAGCGCGTTGACGGCCTTTTCGCGGGCATGTTCCTCGTCCACTTCGACCACGAACATGTTCTCGCCGAACTTCTCCCAATGGCCGGATTTCTCCCAAAGCGACCGGTCGACCAATTGCGGCGTGTTCACCTCGACATAGCCGCCCGCCTCTTGCTTGCGGCGCATGTAGTTTTGCAACTCGGTAAAGATGCGCCAGCCGTTGGGGTGCCAGAAGATCTGCCCCGGCGCCTCTTCCTGCATGTGAAACAGGTCCATTTCGCGGCCCAGCTTGCGGTGGTCGCGCTTGGCGGCCTCTTCCAGCATGGTCAGATGCGCCCTGAGGTCGTTCTTGTTGCGGAACGCGACGCCATAAATGCGCTGCAGCATGGGCCGGTCGCTGTCGCCGCGCCAATAGGCACCGGCCACGCTCATCAGCTTGAACGCGTCCGCCGGCACCTGCCCGGTCTGCTGGAAATGCGGGCCCCTGCACAGATCCTGCCAGTGGCCGTGCCAATACATGCGCAGCGGCTCGTCGCCCGGAATGGCCTCGATCAACTCGACCTTGTAGGGCTCATTATTGGCCTGGTAATACCTGATCGCCCGCTCACGGTCCCAGATCTCTGTGGTGATCGGATCGCGCTTGTTGATGATTTCCTTCATCTTTTTCTCGATTGCGCCAAGGTCTTCCGGCGTGAATGGCTCTTGCCGGTCGAAATCGTAGTAAAAGCCGTTCTCGATCACCGGGCCGATGGTAACCTTGACGTCGGGCCAGATCTCCTGCACCGCGCGGGCCATTATGTGGGCGGCGTCGTGACGGATCAGCTCCAGCGCGGCGGTGTCGTCGGCCGGCGTGTTTATGGCAATCTTCGCATCCGCCTTGATGGGCCATTGCATGTCCCAATGCGCACCGTCGACCTGCGCCGAGATCGCTTTTTTCGACAGTGACTTGCTGATGCTTTCGGCGACTTCGGCAGGCGTGACGCCAGCGTCGTAGCTGCGCGCATTGCCATCGGGAAAGGTGAGGGAAATCTGGGCCATATCGGCTCTCCTCGTCGGTTTGGCGCCCACGGAACGCCCGGTTGCGGGTATGTCTTGCGGCACCCCTTTTAGCCCGAGCCTGCGAACTGTCAAGCCAAGCGACCGCTTGCCGCAGGGCAATCGCGCTTCAAAAGCCTGTCATGAGGGCCCGAAGGAAGTGGTTACTCCAGCCCGCTTTTTTGAATTCCCCGCGGTTTGACCCTTTTGCAGGATTGGCCCTGATGATGCTCAAGGCGATCCGCCTCAAAGCGGC
>JAAELR010000032.1 GCA_024226455.1 Paracoccaceae bacterium | reverse complement strand
TGTTGGATGAGCCCAACTGCTGAGTCCTGCGCCGTCTCAGCGCCTCTTTGCGTTTTCTTTTCGGTGCTCTCCCTCAGCGACTTGCGTCGATCTGTGGGGGCTCGGTCTACTTGCCAGCCCCTCTGCGGGGGCAGCGGGCCTTAGCGCAGGGCGATTGGGCCCGCTCGCGATGGCCGCGTCGGTCCGCTCGCCCCCGGGTGGGCCGGATCTGTTCTCCGGACGTGCTTTCTGGCGCTCGCGAGGTGGTTTTCCGTGCCTGCTGGCCGCACGTTCCCAGGGCGTGCCTGCGCTCGCTTCTGTTTTGGTGATTGTGTTAGTCATTGGTCACCTCCTGTCTCTCGGGGATGTGCTTCCACGCTGGTGGGCCGCGCTTGCGCACGGGTTCGATCTTCCCGGCGGGGGCGAGTTCGCCCTGGCAGTGCTCGCAGCGGAAGGGTTCGCGCTCCGGGATGTCGGGGGCGGGTTCGCCGATCTGGCCGAGCAGGGCGCGCACGCGCAGGCGGGTCTCTTTAGCCGCACCTGCCATGAACCCGTAGTGGCGCAACCGGGTGAACCCGCGCGGCAGGACGTGGAGCAGCCAGCGGCGGATCAGTTCGTGTGGGTGTAGTGTTAGGATTCCACGCTTGCCGGTATCGCTGCAGGTCCAGCTGACCCGGACCTTGCCGCCCCTGTCGTAGCCGAGGATGCGGCGGTCGGTCAAGGCGCTGCACCTGACGTAGCGGGCGAGGTAGCGCAGGGCGCTCTTGCCCGTGCCGACGTGGAGCACGTCGCAGACCCATTTGCTGTCGTGGGCGAAGGCGGTTTTCTGTGCCGGTGTTAGTGCGGCGTGGACCTCGGGGTGCTGCTCTTT
>JAAELR010000031.1 GCA_024226455.1 Paracoccaceae bacterium | reverse complement strand
TTCTGTTCCGTCACTGAACTTCAGGCGGCGATCAACCGATATCTGAAAGAACATAACGCAGATCCAAAGCCTTTTCATTGGAATAAATCAGCCGACAAAATCCTCGAAAAACTGCACCTTCCGAATGAGTCAGTGCACTAGCCGACGAAAGCCTTTTCGACCACGTATTCCGCAGGGTCGGAATTGGCGCCTTCGCGCAGGCCGAAACCCTCGAGGATGACCTTCAGATCGCTGTTCAGCCCCAGCGAGCCGCAGACCATGGCGCGGTCGGTCTTAGGGCTGATGCCGTCGATGCCAAGCTCGGCAAAGACCGTGCCGTCCTGCAACAGTGTGGTGATGCGGCCCATCCTGGGGCTCTTTTCCCGCGTCGTGGTGGGGTAGTAGACCAGCTTTTCGTGAAAACCCTCGTCGATCAGTTCCGCCAGCATTTCGTCGCTGCGCAGGGTCTCGATCAGGTCTTGCCCATATTTCAGCTCAGCCACCTCGCGGCAGGTATGGGTCATGATGATCTGGTCGTAATCCTGGTAGGTCTGCGGCTCGCGCAACAGAGAGGCGAAGGGTGCAATGCCCGTGCCGGTGGCGAAGAACCACAGCCGTTTGCCCGGCAGCAGGGCGTCATGCACCAGCGTGCCGACAGGTTTGGGCCGCAGGATCACCTGGTCGCCGGGCTGGATATGCTGCAGCCGCGAGGTCAGCGGTCCGTCCTGCACCTTGATCGAATAGAACTCCAGTTCGTCGTCCCAGGCCGGCGAGGCGATGGAATAGGCCCGGAGAAGCGGCTTTTGCTTGCCGGTCTTGGGGTCGGGGTCTCCCATCAGCCCGATCATTACGAATTCGCCAGAGCGAAAGCGCAGGCTTTTTGGGCGAGTGCAGCGGAACCGGAACAGCCGGTCGGTGTAGTGCTGCACCTCGGTCACGGTTTGCGCATCGGGCAGGGTCAGCACGGGTCTGGCGGCGGTTTGGGTCACTGGGCGTTGCTCGGTCATGTCTGTTGTCTGTCGCTCCGGCTGTAGCACTATGCGGCCACATATTACAATTCCTCGATATATATCAGGCGCGGGCCGCCGACCCTCGCAGCCTTGCCTGATAGTCATGCGCCTGCCAGCGAGCCCGCCGCAGCCATTGCTCCTGCGGCTGCCGCGCGGCCAGTTCGGCCGATATCTCGACCTCGTCGAACCCGGCGCGCCGCGCCATGGCATATTGGTCGGCGATCAGGTCGCCGCGGGTCCGCAGACGGCCCGGATAACCCATCAGCCGCAGTCGCCGGGCAAGGCTAAAGCCGCGCCCGTCGGCGAAGCCCGCAAACTCCACCCGGATCAGCCCGACCGTGGCGATCTCATCAGGCAACGCGCCGGGGTCGGTGCCCGGCGTCAGATCCAGTACCGCCCCGGTCCAGTCATCGGCGTTGTAGCCGGTGTCATTCACGATCACATTCATCTCTGTCTCACTAGCCCGGCAGGCTCCTTCATCTGGCTGAAAACCCCCGCGGTGTGCGAGGGGCCAGCCCCTCGCACACCGCGACCGCCCGAAGGGCGGGCGCAATCCCTCTTCCGTCAATCCGGCGCCACCGGCACCCGCACCACATTGCCATCCACGAAATGGATGCCGCCTTCGGCCTTGCCGCGTCCGCTCCAGCGCCCGGCGCGCTGGTTCTCGCCCGGGGCGGCCTGCGAGGTGCAGGGGCCGCAGCCGAGCGAGGGATAGCCCTTGCCCGCCAGAGGGTGGCGCGGCAGGCGGTTGTTGGCGATGTAGTCCTGCACGTCGGTGCGGTCCCAATGCGCCAGCGGGTTGACCTTGATGCGCCGGTCGTCCTCGGTCTCGAAGAATTCCGGCGTCGCGCGCTCGCCGCCCTGATAGCGCTTGCGGCCGGTGGTCCAGGCATCGAAGGGATCGAGAGCGCGCCGCAACGGCTCGATCTTGCGCAGCCGGCAGCAGCCGTCAGGGTCGGCCAGGTGCAGGGCGTCGTCCGGGTCGCGGGCGCAGAGCTGCGCGCGGTCGGGGTGCAGCACGCGGACATCCGTCAGGCCGAGCTTGGCACCGAGATCTGCCTGATAGGCGAGGGTTTCGGCAAACAGCACCTTTGTGTCGAGAAACAGCACCGGTGTGGTGCGGTCGACGACACAGATCATGTGCAGCAGCGCCACCGATTCGGCGCCGAATGAACTGACCATGGTGATGCGTCCGACCTGCGGGTCGGTCAGCGCGCGGTGCACAACCGATATGGCGCTGTGGTGCCTGTAGCGGGCGTTCAGGCCGGTGACGCGTTCGCCGATCGGGGCGAGGGGGGCTTCAAGCGGCACGGGCTTTGCCCTGCCCGTAAAGCGCGGCTTTGAACGGGGCCAGGCCCAGGCGGCGATAGCAGTCGATGAAGGTCTCACCCGGCGTTTCGCGCAGATCCAGATAGGTCGCGATCAACCGATCGATGGCGGGCACGATCCGGTCCGCGGCAAAGTCCGGCCCGGCAAGCTCTGCGATCACCATATCTGCCGAGCCGTCGCCGCCAAGGGTGATCTGATAGCTTTCCGCCCCGGAGCGGTCGAGGCCGAGAATGCCGACATGGCCCACATGATGGTGGCCGCAGGCGTTGACGCAGCCAGAGATCCTGATCTTCAGCGGGCCGATCTCGTGCTCGAGCTTCAGTTTGTCGAACCTGGCGGCGATCTCTTGCGCCACCGGGATCGAGCGCGCCGTTGCAAGCCCGCAATAGTCCATGCCGGGGCAGGCGATGATGTCGCTGATCAGGTCGATATTGGCGGTGGCCAGACCGGCGGTTTTGAGCCGCGCATGAATCTCTGGCAGGTGCGATCTGTGTACATGCGGAAGGGTCACGTTCTGCTCGTGACTGATGCGCAGTTCGCCGTGCGAACAGGTCTCTGCCAGATCCGCCATCAGCCGCATCTGATCGGCAGAGGCGTCGCCGGGTGTTGCGCCATGGGCCTTGAGCGAGATGGTCACGATGGCGTGGTTCGGGTCGCGGTGGTGGCTGGTATTGGTGTCGGCCCAGGACCGGAAGATCGGGTTATGGCATAGGCGGTTTCGCGGATCGCCTGCGAACGGGCCTGCAATGGCGAGGGCGCAAACTGGGCGCGGATGTGGGCCAGCCAGTCCTGATCGGTGCCGGAATACTGAGGGCGCAGCTCTGCGAAACGGGCCTCGATTAGTTCACGGACGCGGGCCAGCCCGGTCTCGTGCACGGTGATCTTGATACGGGCCTTGTACCTGTTGTCGCGCCGCCCGAGCATATTGTAGGTGTCGACCACGGCCTCGATATAGGGCAACAGATCCGCCTTGGGCAGAAAGCCGCGAAGGCTGCGGCCCACCATCGGCGTGCGGCCCAGCCCGCCGCCGTCACGGCGCGGTCTTTCGGGCTGCCGGTGACGGCGATCTTGAACTTGCGCGGCAGGAACTGAAACTCTGGGTGGTCGGTAGACCATTGCCGCAGCAGTTCGCCATATGGCCGCGGGTCTTCGATTTCATCCGCCGCGGCGCCGGCGAAATGGTCGGCGGTGACGTTGCGGACCGTGTTGCCGCTGGTCTGGATCGCGTGCATCTGCACATCCGCCAGGGCATCCAGAATTTCGGGTACATCGCCCAGTTTCGGCCAGTTGAACTGGATGTTCTGCCGGGTGGTGAAATGGCCATAGCCCTTGTCCCAACGCTCTGCGATCATCGCCAGCTGGCGCATCTGGGCAGCGCTGAGCATGCCATAGGCAATGGCGACGCGCAGCATGTAGGCATGCAATTGCAGGTAGAGCCCGTTCATCAGGCGCAGCGGCCTGAGCTCGTCTTCGCTGAGCGAACCGTTGAAGCGGCGCGCCACCTGGGCACGAAATTGGGCGGCGCGCTCGCGCACGAATTTCTCGTCGAAATCACTGTATCGGCACATCGTGGGCCTTTCTAGCCGGTGGGCGCGGTTTCCGTAGAATCCGTTTACCGGGTCGCTACCTGCTTGCCGTGCGGGTAGTTCGATGGACCGAAAGCCCTGAAGGTTTCGCGCAGTTGCACCGGGTGCGGGCCTGCCCCGGTGGCGCTGGCGTCGGCCAGATAGGGCCCGACCACCTCGGCGTGGCGCATCTCGGCGTCGAGCAGGCGGATCTGGGCGTGCGCCTCGTCGTCGATCAGTTCGGCTTTGTGGAATTGCCGGGTCCAGCGGTCATCGGGGGTCAGGTAGACCACGTCGCCGTCCAGCAGAGCGTTGGCGGTGACTACTTTGGGGGTAAAGGCGTGGGCCATGGCGGGGACTTTCTGGGTTTTTCTGTGATGTCGCACTGGAATATAGGAAATTTTCCCGGTACCTGACTATCATGCGGGGGAGATAAGGACGTTTGTTCCGGTTCGATTACCGGCGGGAACAGGTGCCATCACGAGGCGGAGAAATTGGAATGGACGTTCGCATAGATGCCATGGATCGGAAAATCATGGCCGTGCTGCAGCGCGATGCGGGCATGTCACTGGACGAGATCGCCCGCGAGGTGGGCTCTTCCAAGACACCGGTCTGGAACCGGATTCGCAAGCTGCGCGAGGCCGGGGTGATCGGCCGGCAGACGGTGATTCTGGATCCGATGGCGTTGGGGCTGGAGGCCTGCTTTTTTGTTTTGATCCGTACATCCGAGCATGAGGCGGGCTGGCAGGAGAAGTTCTTGGCAGCACTGCGCGCCCGGCCGGAAGTGATGGAGGCGCACAGGTTGGCAGGCGAGATCGACTATATTCTGAAGGTGCGGGTGGCCAACGCGCGGGCCTACGATGAATTCTACCAGGCGCTGATTTCAGAAGTAAAGATCTACAACGTCACGGCGCTGCTTTCGATGGAAGAGATCAAGTCGACGACGATGCTGCCGTTGTGACGGCGCCTGCCCGGCGCGCCTCCCGCCCACCCACCCCGGCGCGCCGGGTAGGCGGTGTGCCTGAGGGGCCGGTGAGCCCCTCGTGACGTCTTTTGGTGTGGGTCGGTGGCCTAGCCCTTTTTCATCGGGCAGGTCGAGAGGCCGAAGATGCCGTAGGCGGGGCAGCTGCCCATCAGGCCGGTGGCCAGCGGTACGATACCGATCAGCAGGAACCAGCGGTAAGGGGCGTCGGGCATCATGAAGAACCCGGCGAGCAGGGCGAGACCGGCGATGATGCGTAGTGCGCGGTCGAGACCGCCGACATTGGATTTGAACATTCTGGACATCCTTTTGTTTTCTGACGGGCCAGCAATAGCGGTTTGCCCCGGTCCGGTCTGTGACTTGGTCACATGGCGGTGTCGTCTGCGGCGCGTTTCAGGCCCGTGCTGTCGGTCAGTTCGACAAGGCCGCGTTCGATGCGGATCAGGCCGCCGCGCGCCATCGCCTCCAGCCGCCGCGACACCACTTCGCGGGCGCTGCCGATGGCGCGGGCCAGGTCCGCATGGGTGGCGGTAACGATACCTTTGCCGTCGGCGCGGTCCAGCAGGTGACGCGCCAGCCGCGCCTCTATCTTCAGGAACGCCACATGTTCCAGCGTATGCATCACCCGCTGCATCCGCGCCGCGAAGGCGGCAAAGACCAGGCGGCGGAAGTTCGGCGCGTCGTCCAGCAGGGTCAGAAACATCGGCTTGGGCAGCAGCACCACCGAGGCGTCGGTTTCGGCCACTGCCTCGGCGCTGTAGTCTTCCTCTCCCAAAAGCCCCAGTGTCGACTGGATGCAAGACTGACCCGGCGCCACATCGTAGAGCAGAAGCTCGCGCCCGTTGGGGCCGACCAGATGCACGCCGATCCGGCCGCTCAGCACGATGACATAGCCGCGGACCGCGTCGCCCGGGCGGAACAGCACGGCGCCGGCGGGCACATTGGCGGGCACCAGGAGGGCGAGGCGGGCGCGGGTGGCCGGGTCGAGTCCGGCCACCGCAGGGGTGGCGTCGGTCCAGTTCACCCGCGGCGGCGGCTCTCGAACCGCGGCAGCATGGCCGAAAAGTCGCGGCCCGAGCCGTCTTCGGCCTCGACGAATTGCGCGTAAAGATCGGTGGCGGCCTGGCCCATGGGGGTGTCTGCGTCTACGGCTTGTGCCGCCTGTTGGCTGAGCCGCAAGTCCTTGAGCATCAGGTCGGCGGCGAAGCCGGGCTTATAGCCGTTGTCGGCGGGGCTTTGCGGCCCGATACCGGGGGCGGGGCAGTAGGCGTTCATCGTCCAGCTATAGCCCGACGAGGTCGAGACCACGTCGAACATGGCCTGCCGGTCCAGGCCCAGCTTGTCAGCCAGCGCGAAGGCCTCGCAGGTGCCGATCATGGTGACGCCGAGGATCATGTTGTTGCAGATCTTGGCCGCCTGACCATTGCCGGACGGGCCGCAGTGAACCGCCTTTTGCCCCATGATATCAAAGAGTTCCAGCGCCTTTTCAAAGGCCGCGGGCGCGCCGCCCACCATGAACGTCAAAGTGCCCGCCTGCGCCCCGCCGACACCGCCGGAGACCGGCGCGTCAAGCGGCAGCAGCCCTGCACCCTCTGCCTGGGCTGCCACGGCGCGGGCGCTTTCAACGTCGACGGTGGAGCAGTCGAGCAGTACCGCGCCGGTGGTCATGTGGGGGGTCGCCTCGGCCGCGACCTGGCGCAGGATGGCGGCGTTGGGCAGCATGGTGATGACGATATCGGCGCCCGAAACCGCTGTCGGAATACTGTCGGACTTGCGTATGACTTCCGTCGGGCAATCGTTGATGTCGTAGCCCGTAACCTGATGGCCCGCGCGGGCGAGGTTTTCCGCCATGGGAAGCCCCATATTGCCCAGCCCGATGAATCCGATCTTCATGTCTGTCACTCCCAACTCATGTCATTGTCGCCCAGGGGGGCCATCATTTCCGCAACCGTTTCGGCAGTCACCGCCGTGGGGCCGTGCTGCCAGCGCGGATTGCGGTCCTTGTCGATGATCGCCGCCCGGATGCCTTCGAGAAAATCGCCCTTGTCGCTGGCGCGCCAGGTGAAACGGTACTCTTGCGCCAGCGCGCTGCGGATCGTCGGGTTGGCGCGAACCCGGGCGACCAGTTCAAGCGTGCAGGCCATCGACAGCGGCGAATTGCGCAGCAGCGCCTCGCGGGCTTTGGCGGCGAAATCGGTCTCTGTGGCATCGAGTGCCACCAGAATGTCGCCAAGCTGGCCACGCGAGAAGAAATCGTCGATGTCGCCCTGTCGCTGTTCCAGCGTGCCGGGCGGGGGGGCTTCGGCGGTGGTCTCGATCACGGCCGCGTCGGCGGATTCGGTGAGTTTGGCCGCAAGGTCGCCCCAACCGGTTTCCGGCACGAAATGATCGGCGAAGCCTGCCAGGATCGCGTCGCCCGGACCCATCCGGGTTGCGGTCATGCCAAGGTATTCGCCCATACGCCCCGGCGCGGTGGCCAGGATCATCGAGCCGCCCACATCCGGAATGAGCCCGATGCCGCATTCGGGCATGGCGATCTTCGAGCCGTGCCCGACGATCCGGTGGCTGCAATGACAGCCGATGCCGACGCCGCCGCCCATGGTGAAGCCTTGCATGAAGCTGACCGTGGGTTTGGCATATTCGGCGAGCTTGGCGTTCAGCCGGTACTCGTCGCGCCAGAACCGGCGGCCAAAGGCGAAATCGCCGGCGCGGCCTGCGGCGTAGAGGTCGGCAATGTCGCCACCGGCGCAGAACGCCTTGTCGCCCTCGGCGTCGAAGATCACCATCTCGACGGCATTGTCGCCGGCCCAGCCATCCAGCGCCGCCTCGATCCGGCGCAGCATGTCATAGGTCAGCGCGTTCAGCGCCCCGGGGCGCCGGAAGGTGATACGCCCGGCGCGGCCCTCGATGCGGATGTCGATCTCGCTCATGGCAGATCGGCCAGCATGCTGCGGGCTATTATCAACCGCATGATCTCGTTGGTGCCTTCGAGGATCTGGTGCACCCGCAGGTCGCGGACAATCTTCTCGATGCCGTAGTCGGCCAGATAGCCATAGCCGCCATGCAATTGCAGGCAGCCATTGGCCACGTCGAAGGCGGCGTCGGTGACCATCAGTTTGGCCATGGCGCAGAATCTGGTGGCGTCGGGTGCGCCCTGGTCCAGCTTCCATGCCGCCTGGCGCAGGAAGGTGCGCGAGGCCTGCAGCCGGGTCTCGAACTCTGCCAGCCGGAACTGCAGCGCCTGGAACTGGTTGATAGAGCGCCCGAAGGCCTTGCGTTCGGCCATATAGGTCATGGTGGCATCCAGCGCGGCCTGGGCGCCGCCCAGAGCACCGGCGGATATGTTCAGCCGCCCGCCGTCTAGCCCGGCCATGGCATAGGTGAACCCCTTGCCTTCCTCGCCGATCAGGTTGTCGGCGGCGATCTGGCAGTCGTCGAACTGTACCTGCGAGGTGGGTTGCGCCTGCCAGCCCATCTTTTTTTCCATCGCGCCAAAGGAAAGCCCCGGCGTGCCGTCCTCGACCACTACGGTGGAAATGCCCCTTGGCCCGTCCTCGCCGGTCCGGCACATCACCACATAGGCATCCGAATAGCCGCCGCCCGAGATGAATGCCTTGGTACCGTTCAGCGTGTAACCCTCGTTGGAGCGATCCGCCCGGGTGCGCAGGGCGGCGGCATCCGAACCGCTGCCGGGTTCGGTCAGGCAGTAGCTGAACACCTTGTCCATGCTGCAAAGATCGGGCAGCCATTTCGCCTTGGTCTCGGCGCTGGCGAACTTGTCGATCATGCCGCCGCACATGTTGTGGATCGACAGGAAAGAGCCCACGGCGGGGCAGGCCATGGCAAGCGCCTCGAAGACCAGCGTGGCGTCGAGCCGCGACAGCCCCGAGCCGCCGTAGTCTTCTGAGACATAAAGCCCGCCGAAGCCGAGCGAGGCCAGATCCGACCACAGGGTCTTGGGGATCGTGCCGTCGGTCTCCCAGGTCCGGGCGTGGGGTGCGATATGGGTTTGGCCAAAGGCGCGGGCCATGCCGAAAATGGCCGTCTGTTCCTCGGAAAGCGCGAAATCCATGGCGGGCTCCATGTTCTGACGGGAATTGAACGCATGTTTAATTACCCCCCGCGCCGGGTGCAAGCGGGCGCTTGGTCACAGATCTGCGGTGAACTCGTCGATCAGCATCTGCACCACGGCACGCATTGCCTTGCCGTTGTCTGCGGAGCTCTCCAGTTCGGCGGCACGCACGGCGCGCTGACGGTCGGCACTGTTGCCCAGGGTCACGATATCGCGGGCGGCTTCGATCTCTGGCAGGCAGCCCAGGGTTTCCGCGTCCTGCTGCACCAGTTCGATCATTTCTTCCAGCAGATCGGCGAACGGCACCACCTCGCCGCGGCCGAAATCGATCAGCCCTTCGGACATGCCATAGCGCTGGGCGCGCCAGCGGTTTTCGCCGACGAGAAACTCGTCATAGATGCGCCAGCGCTGGTTGCGCACCCGAAGCCGCCACAGCATGCGCATGACGCACTGGGTCAGCGCCGCGATGGAAAGCGCGTGTTCCATGCGGGGAGAATTGTCGCAGATGCGGGATTCCAGCGTCGGAAACCGCGCCGAGGGGCGCAGATCCCACCAGATCTTGGTGGCGTCCTCAATGGCGCCGGCATCGATGATCGCCTGCACCGAGCGTTGATATTCGGTCCAGCTGTGGAACACCGGCGGATGCCCGGTGCGCGGCACGTTGTCGAAGATGGTCAGCCGGTAGCAGGCCAGCCCGGTATCCTCGCCCTGCCAGAACGGCGACGAACACGAAAGGGCCAGCAGGTGCGGCAGAAAATAGGCCGCCTGGCTCAGCAGGTCGATGCGCAGGTCGCGGTCCTCGATGCCCACATGCACATGCATGCCGGAAATCAGCAGCCGCCGCGCCACACCGGCCAGATCGCGGTCGAGCGTCTTGTAGCGTTCCTTGTCGGTGTGGTGCTGGTCCTTCCAGTCGGCCGTGGGGTGGCAAGACACGGCCAGCGGCGCCATGCCATAGCGGCCGGCGATGCGTGCCACGGTGCCACGCAGCCGTCGCAGATCCTCGCGGGCTTCGGTGATATTGCTACAGACGCCGGTTCCGACCTCGACCTGGCAGCGCAGAAACTCGGGCGACACCTGATCGCCCAATTCGGCGGCACAATCGTCCATCAGCTCTTGCGGCGCCTCGGCCAGATCGAGCGTGTCCGTATGGACGAGAAGGTATTCCTCCTCGATCCCCATTGTGAAACTGGGTTCTGCGACCACATTCACCTCCGCTGTTTCCCTGCAGCAAAGCAGAGGCATGCGGCGCTGGCAAGGGAAAGAGCCCGCCAGAGGTGCCGGGCCGTGCATTGATCGGGACCGGGCAGGTCTGCGCGCGCCCCCGAATTCAGCATTGCCGGTACCGGCGCCTGGATTCACCAGGCGGCGACTGGCTCTGACATGCCTGGGTGGAACAGGCGCCTGAAGTCGATCACGCCTACCGCCCGGGATTACCACCTGCCCTGATTGGTTCGGTCGAAGCACCCCGGCCCGGGGCGGCAAGTCCGGGCTGAAGGCTTTGGCGGCGGGAAATGCGGGGCGTGTGACGGAACCTTCCATGGCGAAAGACGCAATTCTTGCACAGATTATCCGCTGGTGTCCGGCGCCCTTGTGGCCACCTCCGGAAATGCAACCTTTCCGACCCAGCTTGGCCAAAATGGGCGGGCAATCCACCTGAGGCCAAAAAAATTTCACCTTTTGTGACCGAATTTCGCCAGAATTCTACCCGAGATTGTGCCCCGGGGGCGGGTAGAAATGGCTAGGACATGCCATGATGCGCAGGAATGGAAAGACCGGTGCCAGGGAATGGCGTTCACTGAAGGCTGAAACCGATAACTCGGGCTATTCAGTGTTCGAATCCGAATGCCGGTTCCGGCACGAACGGTTTGCCGAACACACGCTGCGGCTGACCGGCGTGTTTTTGATCCTCGCGGCTTCGTTGCAATGGTTCCGCCCCGCTGCCCTGATCTCCGGATCCGCGGTGCAGACCAGCCTTGGGCTAACCGCGCTCTTCGGGGCAACCGGCCTTGCGCTCTACTTCTTCGCCTCGCGCGGGTTCCGCCGGATGATTCGGGTCGATCTTGGCGACCGCAGGATCAGGACGGCGCGGGTCGACAGCCGAAACCGGACAAGGCCGACGCGGCAATTCGCGTTGGGCGAAATAGAGAGCGTCTATATCAAACGGGGCGATACCGCCCATGCACCGGCCCGGCTGGAGCTGCGGCTGCGCGGGGGTAACGAATGCGTTCCCGTCCTGACCGGCGACCGGGCTGAACTGGAAGAACTGCACGCGCTGCTGTGCCGCGACGTGCGCCATGCCATGGATTGCTCGCTGCGCCGGGTGAACCCTGGCGCCACCGCATCGGGTGCGCCTACCCGGGCTCGGCCCGACCGACGCGCCCGTCTGTCATCTGCCCAAGGCTGAAGGTTCCGAAAAAAAGATCGCCTTTTTGGCGAAACCCGCTATCGTTTCTCCTGGTATTTGCAACAGGAGATTGAATGTGGCGAAGAAACTCGCAGTGGCCGTCATTCACGGGATGGGCAGCCAGGGGTCGAAACAGCCCGACGCAAGCGACAAGCTGACGTTTTCCAAGGATCTGGCGCGGCTGGTGGCGCGCAAGCTGGGCAAGGACCGGTTCGGCGCAGAGGTCGCCTGGCGAGAGATCTTCTGGGCCGACATCCTGCAAAATCGTCAGCTGGATTATCTCAAGAAGATCAAACGCCGCACCGATTTCGACCAGATGCGCAAGTTCGTGTTGTGCAACCTGTCGGATGCTTCTGCCTACCGGCCCACCACCGACAAGGGCGACAAGACCTATGAGTTGATCCACGGCCGGAACAGGCAGACCATCGCCGAGCTTGAGGCCGATTGCGAGCCAGGCACGCCACTGATCGTGCTGGCCCATTCGCTGGGCGGGCATATCGTGTCGAACTACATCTAAGACATGGGCAATGTTCCCGGCGCCGTGGCGACCCCGTTCCAACGCATGGAACAGTTGATGTTCCTGGTCACCTTCGGCTGCAACATCCCGGTATTCGTTTTCGCCTATCCGCCCGAGGAGGTGTTTCCCATCTCGCGCCCCGGGACCGGCCTGCCGCCGGACAAGACCATGAACCCCTGGTGGCTGAATTTCTACGACCGCGACGATATTCTCGGCTACCCGCTGAAGGATGTCGGTCCGAAATATCAGGCATTGTCGGATGCCAAGGAGCTGCGCGACATCCGAATCAACGCGGGCGGTTTTCTGGATGCCTGGACCCCGTTCTCGCACAACGCCTATTGGAAGGATGCCGATCTGGTCGATCCGGTGGTCCGCCTTGCAAAGGCGGCGTTGCGGTAGCCGGGTGCCGGCGCGAAAGCGCCCGCCGGCTATTTGGTCTGGTTGAAGATATCCCGCCGGAGGGGGCGGGGGGCAACGCCCCCCCGCCTGCCGCGACGCGCGGGGACGCGCGGCGCAAAGCCTCTGGTCAGTCCATCGCCTTGAAATGGAACTCGCCGCCTTCCTTCATGCCCGACGGCCAGCGTGAGGTGACGGTCTTGGTGCGGGTGTAGAATTTGAAGCTGTCGGGCCCGTGCTGGTTCAGGTCGCCGAACATCGATTTTTTCCAGCCGCCAAAGGTGTGATAGGCCAGCGGCACCGGGATCGGTACGTTGACGCCCACCATGCCGATATTGATACGGGACGCGAAATCGCGTGCCGTGTCGCCGTCGCGGGTGAAGATCGCAGTGCCGTTGCCATATTCGTGGTCCATGGCAAGGCCGATCGCCTCTTCGTAAGAGCCCGCGCGCACCGTCGACAGGACCGGGCCAAAGATTTCCTGGGTATAGATGTCCATGTCGGGCGTGACATTGTCGAAAAGATGCGGGCCGACGAAAAAGCCGTTTTCATAGCCCTGCAGGCTGAAATCGCGGTTATCGACCACCAGTTTGGCACCCTGGTCGACGCCCGACTGGATCAGGCCCAGGATACGCTGTTTCGCCGCTGCCGTGACCACGGGACCGAAATCCATGTCCTCGCCGGCGGTGTAGGGCCCGACCTTCAGTTTCTCGATGCGCGGCACCAGCGCCGCGATCAGGCGGTCGGCGGTTTCGTCGCCCACGGGGACGGCCACCGAGATCGCCATGCAGCGTTCGCCCGCCGCCCCATAGCCGGCACCCACCAGCGCATCGGCGGCCTGGTCCATGTCGGCATCGGGCATCACGATCATGTGGTTCTTGGCGCCGCCGAAGCACTGGGCGCGTTTGCCGCTCGCCGTGGCGCGGCTGTAGATATACTGGGCGATCGGGGTCGAGCCGACGAAGGACACGCCCTGAATGATGTCGCTGTCGAGCAGCGTATCGACCGCTTCCTTGTCGCCGTTCAGCACCTGGAACACGCCCTTGGGCAGCCCGGCCTCGACGAACAGTTCCGCCAGCATCAGCGGCACCGAGGGGTCGCGCTCTGACGGTTTCAGCACCACCGCGTTGCCGCAGGCCAGCGCCGGGCCCACGTGCCAGAGCGGCATCATCGCCGGGAAGTTGAACGGCATGATCGACGCCACCACGCCCAAGGGCTGTTTCATCGAGTAGATGTCGATGCCGGGACCGGCGCTGTCCGTGAACTCTCCCTTCAGCAAGTGCGGCGCGCCGATGCAGAACTCGACCACCTCGAGCCCGCGCTGCAGGTCGCCGCGGGCGTCCGGCAGGGTCTTGCCATGCTCGCGGCTCAGCGCCTCTGCCAGTTTCTCCATGTCGCGGTTCATCAGCCCGACCATGGCCATCATCACCCGGGCCCGTTTTTGCGGGTTCATTGCGCCCCACTGGGGCTGCGCGGCGGCGGCATCGGCGACGGCGGCCTCGGTCTCGGCTACCGAGGCCATCGGCGCCCGCGAAATAACCTCGCCGGTGGCCGGGTTGAACACATCGCCAAAACGACCCGACGCGCCGTTGACGTATTTACCGTTGATGAAATGTTTCAGGTCTTGCATTGGATCCTCCGCAAAGCTCGGTTCAGTGTTGTGCAGGACAATAGCCTTGCAAATCTTCCGCGAAAAGAGAAAGTATTCCAAAAGCGTTTTGCAAAAATGACAGGGGCGGGTGCGGTGAATGTGAATTGGGACGACCTGAAGGTGTTTCTTGCCGTGGCGCGGGCCGAGAGCATTTCCGGCGCCGGGCGGAGCCTGCGCATCGACCCGGCCACGGTGGGGCGCCGGGTGGCGCGGCTGGAGGAGGGCTGCGGTGCGCCGCTGTTTGCCAAATCGCCCCAGGGTTATTCGCTGACGGTGGACGGCCAGCGGCTGCTGGCCCATGCCGAACGGGCAGAGCAGGCGGTGATCGGTGCGGAGGAGGAGTTGCAGGGCGAGCCGGGGCAGTTGACCGGGCAGGTGCGCATCGGCGCGCCGGACGGCTGCGCCACCTACCTGCTGCCGCAGGTCTGCGCCCGGATTGCGGCGGAAAACCCCGGGCTGGACATGCAGATCATCGCGCTGCCGCGGGTCTTCAACCTGTCGAAACGAGAGGCAGACATGGCCGTCGCCGTCAGCGCGCCGGCCAGCGGCAGGCTGACGGTGCAGAAGATCACCGACTACCAGCTGCACCTGGCCGCGCACCGGCGCTACCTGCGCCAAAACCCCCCGATCGAAAGCCTCGACGATCTCAAACACCACCGGATCATCGGCTATATCCCCGACATGATCTTCGACCCCGAGCTTGACTATCTGGCCGGGACCGGGGCCGGGCGGGTGGCGCTGGCCTCGAACTCTGTTTCGGTGCAGATCAACATGATCCGGCAGATGGCCGGCATTGGCATCGTGCATGATTTCGCACTGGCCTCGGCGCCGCGGGTGGTGTGGGTGCTGGCCGACCGGTTTTCCCTGACCCGCAGCTTTTACCTGATCCGCCATGCCGATGACCGTCGGGTGGAGCGGCTGAACCGCGTCGCCGAGGCGCTGACGGAGGGTCTGCGCGCCGAAGTTGCGGAGCTGCAGGCTGCGGGTTGACAGGGCAGGGGGCAAGCGAAGAGGCTGGGGCAAGGCAAAGCTGCAACAACCGGAGGACCAGTCATGCTTGTGCACCAGATACTCAATGCGAAATCCAACGATGGGGTCGTCACCATGGAACCGGACACCAGCGTGAGTGCCGCGGTCGAGTTGCTGTCGGCACGGAGGATTGGTGCGGTAATCGTCTCGGCCGACGGCAATGTGCCTCTGGGCATATTGTCCGAGCGCGACATCGTGCGTGAGTTGGGCCGGCGCGGCACCGGTTGTCTGACCGAGCAGGTCGACACAATGATGACCAGGGAACTGGTCGGCTGTTCGCGCGACGACACCGCGGTGGCGGTATTGGCAAAGATGACCGAGGGCAGGTTCCGCCATATGCCGGTGCTGGAGGGCGAGGAGATGGTTGGGCTGATTTCCATCGGCGACGTGGTCAAGGCGCGGCTCTCTGAGTTGGCGATGGAGTCCGAAGCGCTGCAGGGCATGATCATGGGGCACTGAGCCCCGCGACCGGGTTTTTGACAGTAAATGAGTGCCTTCGGCACGCCTTATTCCCCCCAAGCCGCCTTCGGCGGAATTGGGGCACGCCCTCGCGCCCTCGATGTGGTGTGCCCGCCCCGGGCCGCCGCAAGGGCATGCAGGTTTGAAAATAGTAGTCCGTGGCGCAACGAATGCGTCATCGAGGCGCTTGCATCGCGGCACGCAGTATTGTTGCGTGGCGTTGCGAATCTGAGGAGAGCGTTCCGATGCGAACAGGGCTATACGCCGGTACATTCGACCCGCTGACGCTGGGGCATCTCGATATCATCGGGCGTGCCTGCAATCTGGTGGACCGTCTGGTGATCGGGGTGGCGATCAACCGTGACAAGGGCCCGCTGTTCAGCCTCGAGGAACGGGTGGCGATGGTCGAGCGCGAATGCGGGTCGCTTGGAGGCGACACCGAGATTGTGGTGCATCCGTTCGAGAACCTTCTGATCGACTGCGCCCGCGATGTAGGCGCCAGCGTGATCATCCGCGGTTTGCGGGCGGTGGCGGATTTCGAGTATGAATATCAGATGGTCGGCATGAACCGCGCCATGGATGACGGTATCGAGACGGTGTTTCTGATGGCCGAGGCGAAATACCAGTCGATTGCCTCGAAACTGGTGAAAGAGATTGCCCGGCTGGGCGGTGACATATCGAAATTCGTCACCCCGGAAGTGGAGCGCGCCCTGGCGGGCAAGCTGGGACAGCGACCGTCCGGCCGGTAACCGGCAAGATTGCCGCAGGTCCCTGGCGCGAGACGCCCCGACCCCAGTTGGTACTAGGATAGTCCATGGTATTTGGGTATCATGGCGTTACCGACTACAAGATCGGAAATGTACATCGAAAGGGAAGGGACATCATGGTTCTTAGTGCACCGACAAAGATAGTTTTTCTTATCTCGCTGGTACTTGCCGCGCTGGCGCTGATCGCATCCTTTGGCGTAGCCATTCCGGTTGTATCCGGCAATGCGCTTTGGGTAGCGCTGATAGCTTATGCGGTTCTGGCTGTGGGAAATCTGCTGAAAGGGGTCTAAGCGCCCCAGAGTGAACAGGAACAAGAGAATGCGCCGGGTATTGCCCGGCGCATTGCCGTTTTCGTGTCCTGGTCAGATCAATTTGCCCATGGCAACTGCGGTGTCGCTCATCCGGTTTGAAAAGCCCCACTCGTTGTCGTACCAGGTCAGGATGCGGCACATGGTGCCGTCCATGACCTTTGTCTGGTCCATGTGGAAGATCGACGAATGCGGGTTGTGGTTGAAGTCGATCGAGACCAGCGACTCGTCAGTATAGCCCAGCACGCCCTTGAGCGGACCGTCGGCGGCGGCGCGGATGGCGGCGTTGATTTCTTCAACGGTAGTCGCGCGGGCGGCCTCGAAGGTCAGATCGACTACCGACACGTTCGGGGTCGGCACCCGGATCGCGACGCCGTCGAGCTTTCCGTTCAGTTCAGGCAGCACCAGGCCGACGGCCTTGGCTGCACCCGTCGAGGTCGGGATCATGCTGACGGCGGCGGCGCGGGCGCGGTAGAGATCGCCATGCATGGTGTCCAGCGTCGGCTGGTCGCCGGTATAGCTGTGGATCGTGGTCATGAAGCCCTTCACCAGGCCGATCTCGTCGTTGAGCACCTTTGCCACGGGGCTGAGGCAGTTGGTGGTGCAAGAGGCGTTCGAGACCACCAGATCGCTGCCGGTCAGCACAGAATCGTTGACGCCATAGACGATGGTGGCGTCGGCATCCTTGCCCGGCGCCGAAATCAGCACCCGCGACGAGCCGTTGTCGAGATGCGCCTGGCACTTTTCCTTGCTGGTGAAGATACCGGTGCATTCCATCACCACGTCGACATCGCCCCAGGGCAGGTCGGCGGGGTTGCGGATGGCGGTGACACGCATCGGCCCGCGACCGGCGTCGATAGTGTCCGCGGTAGTGGTCACCGTGGCCGGAAACCGGCCATGCACGCTGTCATAGCGCAGCAGATGGGCGTTGGTCTCGACGGGCCCGAGATCGTTGATGGCGACGACCTCGATATCGGTGCGCCCGGACTCGATGATCGCGCGCAGCACGTTGCGCCCGATGCGCCCGAACCCGTTGATTGCGACTTTGACGGCCATGAATTGCTCTCCTTCACTTGTGTTTCCAACAGCCCGCAGATGACGCGAGGCCAACCTTGCCGCCAAATTCTCGATTACCCGGCAAAGGTCAACCGGCCAAGACTGCGGCTTATCGCCAGAAGGCGAGGTATTCTATGAATTCCAGTAGCTTTCGGCCCAGGTAAACCGTCATGAACCAGTCCATGACGAAATAATCATAGGCGAAAAAGCCCAAGACAAGCGCGCCAAGCCAGAAAGAGATCGTGTTGGTCATGGCGCGCCTCTTTTTCGTTCAGCCCAGAAGGTCGCGGACCTTTTGGGCCGCGGCCTCGGCAGTGATCCCGAATTTCTCGAAGAGCTCCCCATAGGGCGCAGAGGCGCCGAAGCCCGACATGCCGATGAAGCCGGCCCTGGCCTCGCGGCCACGCTCGCCCATCAGCCAGCGGTCCCAGCCCTGACGGATACCGGCCTCTATGGCCAAGCGCACCGCGGCACCGCCGGGCAGCACGCGGCGGCGATAGGTGTAGTCCTGCGCCTCGAACAGCTCCCATGACGGCATCGAGACCACGCGGGTGCCGATGCCTTCGGCCTGCAGCAGGTCGCGGGCGGCCAGCGCTATGGAAACCTCGGACCCGGTGGCGATCAGGATCGCCTGACGCTTGCCTTCCGAATCGGCCAGCACATAGGCGCCCTGGGCGGTCAGGTTCTTGGCCTTGTGCTCGGTGCGCACCGTGGGCAGGCCCTGGCGGGTCAGCGACAGCACGGTCGGCGACTTGCTCTGGCTCAGGGCAATTTCCCAGGCCTCGGCGGTCTCGACCGCGTCTGCGGGGCGAATCACGGTCATGTTCGGAATGGCGCGCAAGGAGGCCAGGGTTTCCACCGGCTGGTGCGTCGGGCCGTCCTCTCCCAGACCGATGCTGTCATGGGTCATGACATAGACCGGCGCGATCCCCATCAGTGCCGCAAGGCGCATCGAGGGGCGGGCATAGTCGGCGAACACCATGAAGGTGCCGCCATAGGGTTTCACCCCGCCATGCAGCGCCATGCCGTTCATCGCCGCGGCCATGCCGTGCTCGCGCACGCCGTAATGGATATAGCGGCCCTTGCGGTTGTCGGGGTCGTGCACGCCCATATCCGCGGTCCGGGTGTTGTTGGAGCCGGTCAGGTCGGCAGAGCCGCCCACCGTCTCGGGCATGATCGGGTTGATCACTCCCAGCACCTTCTCGCTGGCCGACCGGGTCGCCATCTTGGGTGCGGTGTCGGCGATCTCGGCCTTGAACCGCTTGATGGTGGCAGAGAGCTTTTTGGGTGTGTCACCCTGCTGCTCGCGGGTGAATTGGGCCTGGCGGCTGTCCGAGAGATTGGTAAAGCGCTCTTCCCATGCCACCCGGGCACCGGTGCCGCGCAGGCCGATCTCTTCCCACTGCTGCTTGATGTCGGCGGGGACGACAAAGGCGTCGTGCTCCCAGCCATAGGTTTTCTTGGCTTCGGCGTTCTGCTCTGCGTTGGTCAACGCGCCATGGCCTTTGGAGGTGTCCTGAGCCGCGTGGCCCAGGGCGATATGGGTCTTGCAGGCGATCATCGAGGGCTTGTGGGCCTCCTTGGCCGCCTCGATGGCGGCGTCGATTGCCTCGGGGTCGTGGCCGTCGATTTCCTGCACATGCCAGCCGGCCGCGTTGAAGCGCTTGGCCTGGTCGGTGACATCGACCATGTCGACGGTGCCGTCGATGGTGATGTTGTTGTTGTCCCAGAACACGATCAGGCGTTCCAGCTTCTGGCGGCCGGCCAGGCCGATGGCCTCGTGGCTGACGCCCTCCATCAGACAGCCGTCACCGGCGATCACATAAGTATGGTGGTCCACCACCTTCTTGCCGTAGCGCGCGCGCAGGATCTCTTCGGCCAGCGCGAAACCTACCGCGTTGGCGATACCCTGGCCCAGCGGGCCGCTGGTGTTCTCGATCCCCTTGGCGTGGCCGTATTCCGGATGGCCCGCGGTGATGGCGCCCCATTGGCGGAAATTCCTGATCTGCTCCAGCGTCATGTCCTCGTAGCCGGTCAGGTACAGAAGCGAATAGATCAGCATAGAGCCGTGGCCGGCGGAAAGAATGAACCGGTCGCGGTCGGGCCAGTCGGGGCTGCTGGTATCGAATTTCAGGTGCTTTTCGAACAGCACCGTGGCCACGTCGGCCATGCCCATGGGCATGCCTGTATGGCCCGAGTTGGCTGCCGCGACGGCGTCTATGGCCAGCGTGCGGATCGCCGCCGCCTTCATCCAGTGTTCGGGGTGCTTTTGCTGCAGGTCGGTGATGTCCACGGGGGTGCAGGTCCTTGGCTCGTTTGAGGGCAATTGCTGCGGGTGATATCAGTGTGGCAAGGAAATTCAAGCACCGGCGCTAAGTTGTTGGCCGCAAAGGGGGGCGCTTTTCCCCGGGCGGTTGGCTAATATCCGCGAAACGGCGCCGTGGCGTGATTCGATCTTTATCGGACGGTGACGGGCCGGAGCAGTTGAGGAGGGGTACATGACCGAGATTGCGGATCTGGAACGGCGGATCTACGCCGCGCTTGACCGGATCGGGGCCGGGCTGGACGGTCTGGGCGCTGCGGCGCAAGCACCGGGCGATGACGCCGAGTTGCAGTCGCTGCGCGAGGCGCTGGAGGCCGAGAAGACCGCCAACGCCCAGCTTGAAGAGCGCGTCCGGTCGCTGCACCAACAGCAAGGCACGCAGGTGGCCGAGCTTGAAGAGCAGACGACGGCGCTGAAGGCTTCGGCCCAAGAGGCGAAAACGCAGACCCAGCAGCTGCGTCTGACCAACCAGCACCTGCAGGCCTCGCTGGAGCAATTGCGCGATGCCGCGGCTGCCGGGGTCGATCCGCACATGATCAACCAGGCGATGATGTCGGAACTGGACGGGCTGCGCTCTGTCCGAGACGCCGACCGTGCCGAGCTTGACGAGCTGCTGGGCGCGCTGAAACCCCTGCTCAAGGAGACACAGGATGCCTGAGGTCACGATCAGTATCGGCGACCGGGATTTCGCGGTCGCCTGCCAGGAAGGCGAAGAGCACTACCTGCAATCGGCCGCGGCGATGCTGAACACCGAAGCCGCGGCGCTGTCGGCGCAGATCGGGCGTCTGCCCGAGGCGCGGATGCTGCTGATGGCGGGGCTGATGCTGGCCGACAAGACCGCCGGCATGGAAGAACAGCTGACCGCCGAGCAGCACAAGTCCGCCGGGTTGGAACAGGAACTGAACGCCCTGCGCAACGCGCCGGCGCCGGAACCCGAACGTGTCGAGGTGGCGGTCATCCCCGACATCGTTGTCGAAAGCATGGCCGAGGTCGCGGCGCGGACCGAGGCGCTGGCGGCGCGGGCCGAGGAAATGGCGCCAGGCTGATCCGGGACCTTTCCGGCGGGCAGCGCACGGCCCCGGGGGGCCCGTGCCCCGGCGCGCCGTCCGCTTGCGGCACCTCAGCGAGGAGAGGCCCGAAGGGCCCGATGAGCGCCGCCTCGGCCGCTCAGCCGTTGGCCTGGCGGATCTTGTCGGCGGCTTCCTTGTCGAAAGCCACCCCCTTGTCGTCGAACATGGTGTCCAGTTCGCCCGACAGGGTCATCTCGGTGATGATGTCGCAGCCGCCGACGAACTCTCCCTTGACATATAGCTGCGGGATGGTCGGCCAATCCGAGAAATCCTTGATGCCCTGCCGGATACCGTCATCGGCCAGCACGTTCACGTCGGCGTATTCGACGCCCATGAAGTTCAGCACCCCGGCCACCTTGGACGAGAACCCGCATTGCGGCATCGACTTGGTGCCCTTCATGAACAGCACCACGTCGTTGCTGGTCACGGTGTCCTTGATCTGGGTCTGCGCGTCAGTCATCTTGGGTCTTCCTCTTTCTTGCCCTGCGCTCTTTGTCCTTTTTCAGATAGGGGCGCAGCGCGGCATATACAAAAACCCCGAACATCAGAAATGCGATGGTTGAAGTCGCCGGGTCGGGAACCGTCATTCGCCTAGCCAGGCGCCTTCGTCGTCAGCGCCAGCGCGTGCAACTCTCCGGTCGCACCGTCCATCTTGCCCTTCAGCGCCGCATATACCGCGCGCTGCTGCTGCACGCGGTTCAGCCCGCGAAAGCTCTCGTCGATCACCATTGCCGACATGTGCACGCCATCCTCGCCCTGCACCTCGATCTTGGCATCGGGAAAGCTCTGGCGCAGCAATTCTTCCAACTCGGGGACGTTCATCGGCATCAAGATATGCTCCTTGGGCTTTTGGTGTGAGATAGAGCGCCGCAGCGGTGGCTACAAGTCGCCACCCAACAAAAAAAATCCGCAAACCAGTGCGGCGGGCGGGCCAGGGTCGGCTCAGCCGAGCGCATCGGCAAAGGCCGACCGGAAAAGCCCCGAGAGTTCGGCAAGCGGCGCGCTGGAGCGGTCGAACCGGACCATGTCGCCGCCGAAACGGCCGACGCTTGCCACCGGCACCCCGGCCCGGCCCGCGGCGATCATCAGCGCCTCGGCCTGGTCGAAATTGCAGGCCACCAGATAACGCGCCTGATCCTCGCCAAAAAGCATGCCCATGTCGCTGCTGTCGAGCGTCACGCCGATGCCCGCGGCCTCGGCCAGCTCGAACGCCGCCAGCGCCAGACCGCCATCGGCAAGGTCGGTGCAGGCGGTGACCCAGTCGCGGTTGGTCCGGATGAAATCCCCGTTGCGCCTTTCGGCGTCCAGATCGACCGTCGGCGCGTCGCCGTCCTCGCGGTTGAACACCTCTGCCAAGAGCGCCGACTGTCCCAGATGGCCGGCGGTCTCGCCCACTACCAGCGCCACATGGCCGTCGCGTACTTCTCCGGCGATCAACTGGTCCTCGCTGGCGATCAGCCCCACCGCGCCGATGGTCGGCGTCGGCAGGATGCCGGTGCCGTCGGTCTCGTTGTAAAGCGACACGTTGCCCGACACGATGGGCATGTCGAGCGCGGCGCAGGCCGCGCCGATACCCTTGATGGCGCCGACGAACTGGCCCATGATTTGCGGCTTTTCGGGGTTGCCGAAGTTGAGGTTGTCGGTAGAGGCCAGGGGTTTCGCCCCCACGGCGGTCAGGTTGCGGTATGCCTCGGCCACCGCCTGCTTGCCGCCTTCCTCGGGATTGGCACGTACATATCGCGGCGTCACGTCGGATGTGAAAGCCAGCATCTTGCCGGTGCCATGTACCCGCACGATGCCCGCGCCCAGCCCCGGCATGCGCACGGTGTCGGCCATGACCTGGCTGTCATATTGATCGTAAACCCATTGTTTGGCGGCGTAGTTGGGCGAGCAAATCAGTGCCTTCAACCCGTCGATCGGGTCGATGGCGGGTACATCGGCCAGGTCTTCGGCGGCTTCGGTCGGCTGCCAGGGGCGGTCGTATTCGGGTGCGGTGCTTGAAAGCTTGCTGAGCGGCAGGTCGGCCATGACCTGGTTGTGGTGCATAATCACAAAGCGGTCGTCGGGCGTGGTCTCTCCGACGATGGCGAAATCGAGATCCCATTTCTCGAACACGGCGCGGGCGGCGTCCTCCAGTTCCGGCTTCAGCACCATCAGCATGCGTTCCTGACTTTCGCTGAGCATCATCTCGTAGGCGCTCATGTTCTCTTCGCGCTGCGGCACATCTTCCAGCCGCAGGGTGACGCCCAGCCCGCCCTTGTCGCCCATTTCCACCGCCGAACAGGTCAGCCCGGCGGCGCCCATGTCCTGGATAGAGATCACCGCGCCGGTCTGCATCAGCTCCAGCGTTGCCTCCATCAGGCGCTTTTCGGTGAACGGGTCGCCCACCTGCACCGTGGGGCGCTTTTCCTCGATGGAGTCGTCAAACTCGGCGCTGGCCATGGTGGCGCCGCCAACGCCGTCGCGCCCGGTCTTGGCGCCCAGATACACCACAGGCATGGCGATGCCGGAGGCGGCGGAATAGAAGATACTGTCGGTCTCGGCCAGACCGGCGGCAAAGGCGTTGACCAGGCAGTTGCCGTTATAGGCGGGGTGAAACCGCACCTCGCCGCCCACGGTGGGCACGCCGAAGGCGTTGCCATAGCCGCCGATACCCTCGACCACGCCATGCACCAGTTGACGGGTCTTGGGGTAGGCTATCTCTCCGAAGGACAGCGAGTTCATCGCCGCGATGGGCCGCGCGCCCATGGTGAAGACGTCGCGCAGGATGCCTCCGACCCCGGTGGCGGCGCCCTGATAGGGCTCGATATAGGATGGGTGGTTGTGGCTTTCCATCTTGAACACAACCGCCTGCCCGTCGCCGATATCGACGATACCGGCATTCTCACCCGGGCCGCAGATCACCTGGGGGCCGGTGGTGGGCAGGGTGCGCAGCCATTTCTTCGAGGATTTGTAGGAACAATGCTCGTTCCACATGGCCGAGAAGATACCAAGTTCGGTATATGTCGGTTCACGCTCGATTATTGTAAGGATGCGGGCATATTCGTCGGGTGAAAGCCCATGCGCGGCAATCAGGTCTTCGGTGATTTTCGGCTCGGTCATCTGCTTCCCCCGCGGTTGGCCGTTCTCATAGGCCAAGGGGCGGTCAGGGGAAAGGGGCAAGCCGGGAACCCCCGGGGGGGCGTCGCCCAGATGCGTCGGGTCCGGTCTCGCTATTCAGGCAAGAGCACTTCGATCCTTGCCCGGGGTTGCCCGGTGATGAATGACATCGGCGCCGGGGCCCTCTTTTGCAGTATTCCCGGTACTCTGCCGGTTGCTCCGTCGGTCTGTACAATTTGAGCGTTAGTGAACGCCCAATGTGCCCGCATCCGGGGCCGAGACGAAACTCGAAAAAAAATAGGGCCGGGACAAGCCCGGCCCAGTCCAACAGGGAAGTAAACGCCGGTGCGAGAGTCGCCTCATCGCTGGCGTTAACAAAAATGTAGGAGCAGTTGCCGACTCCTTCAAGATCTATTCAGGACCCCCGGCGCAAGGCCGCCATGCGGTAACTGCATGGCTTGTCAGGCCATTGAAGTTTCAGGAGGATTCCCGGTCACGACGGCGATAGGCGATGATCTCTTCCATCACGAAATCGCGGAAGGCGGCGATGCGTTTGGAGTTCCGCAGCTCTTCGGGATAGGCCAGAAACACCGGAACCTCGTTCGATTCCACGTCTGGCAGCACGCGCTCGATCTCGGGGAAATCGACGGTCAGGTAGTCTGGCAATACCCCGATGCCGAGATTGTTGCGGACCGCTTGCAGCACCCCGTAATAGTTGTTCACCGTCAGCATCGACCGCACGTCATTGGTCAAAAGATGTTGCACCAGGCTGGCGCCCGCCGCGACCTGAAAGCCGGTAGGATTCTGGCAGATCAGCCGGTGACCGGCGAGATCGGCCAGTGTCTGCGGCGTGCCCTGGTCCTGCAGGTACCCGGGCGACGCGTATAGCCGCATGCGCACGCTCATCAGGCGGCGGCGGATCAGATCGGCCTGACTGGGTTCCTTCATGCGTATGGCCACGTCCGCCTCGCGCATCGGCAGATCCAGCACCCGTTCTTCCAGCATCAGGTCAATCCTGAGATCGGGGAATTTGTCGTATAGCGCCGGAAGCCGCGGCGCCAGCCACAGCGTGCCAAAGCCGATCGTGGTGGTGACGCGCAGCTCTCCGAACACCTCTTCCTTGCTGTCGCGAATGCGCGCCTCTGCCGTCTCCAGCCGCCGGAACATGGCGTTGGCGGCGTCGAACAGCAACTCTCCCTGCTCGGTAAGAATCAGCCCGCGCGCATGGCGGTGAAACAAGGTCGCGTTCAGCGATTCCTCAAGCGCGCGGATCTGCCGCGACACCGCCGACTGGCTGAGATGCAGCGTTTCGCCCGCATGGGTCAGGCTGCCCGCATCCGCCACCGCGTGAAATATTCTTAGCTTGTCCCAGTCCATCACCAGCCTAGCATTACCTGAAAACCACGCCCATGCTACAGGTATTACCGTATGTAAGATTGAAAGCAACAAACCGAGGGTGAATGCCCAAAATGAATTGATAGGTCAGGATTTGTGACCTATGCTGCGTGGGAAAAGGGAGGCCGGGGCCATGCGTCAGGATGTAACGCTTCACGACCGCTATGATCTGGAAAAACCAGAGGTTCTGCTGAACGGCACCCAGGCGCTGGTGCGGTTGATGCTGCTGCAAAAGGCGCGCGACAGGGCGGCGGGGTTGAACACCGCCGGTTTCGTGACTGGCTATCGCGGCTCGCCCCTGGGTGCGGTCGACATGCAGATGACGCAGGCGCAAGACCAGTTGCAGGCCGCCGATGTCCAGTTCCAGCCCGGGTTGAACGAGGATCTGGCCGCCACCGCGCTTTGGGGCGCGCAGCAGGCCGAGATCCGCGGCGAGGGGCGGTTCGATGGGGTTTTCGGGCTGTGGTACGGCAAGGGGCCTGGAGTGGATAGGTCGGGCGACGTGATGCGGCACGCCAATTTCGCGGGCACCTCTCCGCATGGCGGCGTGCTGATGGCGATGGGCGATGACCACACTGGTGAAAGCTCTACCACGCTGCACCAGTCCGACTGGGCCATGGTCGACGCCTATATGCCCGTGCTCAGCCCTGCCGGCGTGCAGGAGATCCTCGACTACGGGCTTTACGGGTTTGCGTTGGGCCGTTTTGCCGGTGTCTGGTGCGGACTGAAGCTGATGAAGGACACCGCCGAAGCCACCAGCGTCGTCGACGGGCGGGTTGACCGGATGTCCTTTGTCGAGCCGGATTTCGAGATGCCCGAGGGCGGGCTGGGCATCAGGCTGGAATTCGACCGCGTGGCGCAGGAAACGCGGATGATCAATTACAAGAGGTTCGCCGCCGAAGCCTTTGCAAGGGCGAACAAAATCGACCGTCGGGCCTGGGGCACGCCGGGCGCCTGGATCGGTTTCGTCGCCGCTGGCAAGAACTGGCTTGACCTGGAACATGCGCTGTCGCTGCTGGGCATCGACGCGGCCGAGGCGGAACGGCTGGGGCTTACCACCTACAAGGTTGGCCAGACCTGGCCGCTGGACATGGTCAGTTTCCATGAATGGGCCGAGGGGCTCGACCTGATCGTGGTGGTAGAGGAAAAGCGCAAGCTGATCGAGGTGCAGATCAAGGAGGCGATATTCGACGACCGCCAGGGCCGCCGGGTTTATGGCTGGCACAAGGGCGACAAGTGGGAAAATGGCCGCCAGGTAGAACTGTTTCCGACCCGTTATTGCCTTGACCCGATCACCATAGCAGAGCAACTGGGCGGCATCCTGATCGAAGAGGGGCGCGGCACAGACGCTGTCAAGAACGCAATGCAAGCTCTTGATGATGCACGCAAAGCCGACAATGCCGAAGAGATCGCCTCGCGGCTGCCCTATTTCTGCTCGGGCTGTCCGCATAACAGTTCTACCAAGGTGCCCGAGGGCGCGCGCGCCTATGCCGGGATCGGCTGTCACTTTATGGTGCAGTGGATGGACCGGCAGACCATCGGCTATACCCATATGGGCGGCGAAGGCGCCAACTGGGTCGGCGAGGCGCCGTTTTCCAAACGCGAGCACGTGTTTCAGAATATCGGCGACGGCACCTACAATCACTCTGGCGTGCAGGCCATTCGCTTTGCCCTGATGGCCGGGACCAATATCACCTACAAGATCCTCTACAACGACGCAGTGGCGATGACCGGGGGGCAGGCCAACGATGGCGGGCTCAGCGCCGACCGGATCGCCCGCGAACTGGTGGCGATGGGGGTGCAAAACATCGCGCTGGTCCATGACGAAAAGGAAGGGCTGGACCTGTCTCTCTTTCCACGAGAATTGACGCGGCATGGTCGCGCCGAGATGAACGCGGTTCAGGAGAAATTTCGCAACATCAAGGGCGTGTCTGCGATACTTTTTGTGCAGACCTGCGCCGCAGAGAAACGCCGACGGCGCAAGCGCGGCCTGTTTGCCGACCCCGACAGGCGCGTCTTCATCAACACCGATATCTGCGAGGGCTGCGGCGATTGCGGGGTGCAGTCGAACTGCGTCTCGATCGTGCCGGTCGAGACCGAACTGGGCCGCAAGCGGGCCATCGACCAGTCGAGTTGCAACAAGGATTTCAGCTGTGTCGACGGCTTCTGCCCCAGCTTCGTCACCGTCGAGGGCGCCAGGGTTCGCAAGGATGCGACGGCCAGCGTCGATGTGGGCGAGCTGCCAGAGCCGAACCTGCCGCGGATCGTGGGCACCCATAACGTGGTGATCACCGGGGTTGGCGGCACCGGCGTGGTGACCATCGGCGCGGTGATGGCGATGGCGGCGCATGTGGACGGCAAGGGTGCCGGCATGATGGAGATGGCCGGGCTGGCGCAAAAGGGTGGCGCGGTGCATATCCACTGCCGTCTGGCCGAGAACCCCGGCGATATCAGCGCGATCCGGGTGGCGACCGGCGAATGCGACGCGCTGATTGGCGGCGATCTGGTGGTCAGCGCCGGGGCGCAGACTCTGGGTCTGCTGAAGCCCGGCCAGGCGCGGGCCGTAGTCAACGCCCACGAAACGGTCACCGGAGACTTCACCCGCGACACGGAATTTGCCTTTCCTGCAGACAGGTTGCATGTCGCTCTTCAGGCGCGACTACAGGACCGGCTGACGATGCTGGACACGTCGGATCTGGCCAGAGCGCTGCTGGGCGACACGATCTATTCCAACATGATGATCCTAGGCGCCGCCTGGCAGCGGGGGCTGGTGCCGCTGAGCCGGGCCGCGATTGTGCGCGCCATAGAGTTGAATGGCACGGCGGTAGAGCGCAACGTGAAGGCTTTCGAGTATGGCCGGTGGGCGGCGCTGAACCCCGGCGAGGCCGCCCGGGTGGCCTCGCCGGATGTGGTTGAGCGGTCGAAAACGCTTGAGGAACGGATCGCGTTCCGGGCCGGGCACCTGACCGAGTATCAGTCTGGGCGGCTGGCGCGGCGCTATCGCGGGTTGGTCGACCGGTTCACCGATCCGGTGATGCGCGAGGCGGTGGCCAGGGGCTATCACAAGCTATTGGCCTATAAGGACGAATACGAAGTGGCGCGGCTATCGCTGCAGACCGAGGCCCGGGCGCGGGCCGAGTTCGACGGCGACCTGCGCCTGACCTGGCACATGGCGCCGCCGCTTGTCAGCCGCAAGACCCCCGGTGGGCGGGCGGTCAAGCGCTCCCTGGGGCCGGGATGGCGGCGCATGTTCCGGCTGCTGGCGGGATTGAGACGTCTGCGCGGCACGCCGCTCGACCCGTTTGGACGTTCGCCAGAGCGCAGGATGGAGCGCGCGTTGATCCGGCAATACGAGGCCGACATGAGGGAATTGGGCGAGTTGCAGGGCGACCGGCTGGCCGCAGCCGTGGCACTGGCCGAACTGCCGCTGCTGATCCGCGGCTTTGGGCCGGTCAAGGCAGAGGCCGAAGCCAGGGCCGCGAAACGGCGCGAGGAATTGCTGGCCGTGCTGGCGCCCCCGGAGGACGGGCGCGCCGCTGCGGCAGAATAAGGCTGGCGGCACCGGTTGTCCCCCCGGGGTCGTCTCCGGTCAGATGAATGAGCCCTGCTCAGGAATGGATCAATCGACGCTCGACCCGACCAGGCAGGCCACCGCCGCCAGGAAGACTGCCATGACCGGCGACCAGGCAAAGGCTTGCGGCCCATGGTCACGACCCGAAATCGATGATGGAATTCCTGGGCCAACAGACCTATGCCCTGTCACCGGGACCGCTCGGGCCCGCCGAACACGGGGGTTCGGGTTTGACGAGCGATGGAAGACATGAGGCGGGGCTGAATGGCCGTAGGCATTTTCGATAGCGGGCTGGGCGGGCTGACCGTGCTGGACGAGGTGGCGCGTTCGCTGCCCGAACTGCCGCTGGTCTACTATGCGGATCACGCGCATAATCCCTACGGCGTGCGCGATGCCGACGATATCTTTGATCTGACCGTGAAGGGCACGGGCCGGCTGTTCGATGCGGGCTGCGATTTGGTGATACTGGCCTGCAACACGGCAAGCGCGGCGGCGCTGCGCCGCATGCAAGAGAGCTGGGTGCCGCGCGACAAGCGCGTTTTGGGTGTCTTTGTGCCGATGATCGAGGCGCTGACCGAACGGCAATGGGGCGACAACAGCCCGCCCCGCGAGGTCGAGGTCAAGCATGTGGCGCTGTTCGCCACCCCCGCCACCGTGCGCAGCCGTGCCTTTCAGCGCGAATTGGCGTTTCGGGCCATAGGGGTAGACGTCGAAGCTCAGGCCTGCGGCGGTGTGGTGGACGCCATCGAAGATGGCGATCTGGAGCTGGCAGAGGCGCTGGTGCGCAGCCATGTGGAGGCGTTGAAGCGCAAGATGCCGGACCCCCAAGCGGCTGTTCTGGGCTGCACCCATTATCCGCTGATGCTGGACATCTTCCAGCAGGCACTGGGCGCTGACGTGATGGTCTATTCGCAGCCAAAGCTTGTGGCGGCGAGCCTTTGCGATTATTTGCAGCGCCACTCGAAAATGTACGGATCAGGCAAACAGTCGATGTTCCTCACCACCGGCAATGCGGCGCGGGTCAGCGACCAGGCCACGCGGTTCCTGCGACGAAAGATCGAATTCGTCGCTGCCTGATTGTGCCCTAAGGCACCCGCTACATCGCTATCTGACTATCAAGGACGGTTCTCCATGACCCACCAAATCGCCATTCTGGGCGCCTCCGGTTATACCGGCGCCGAGCTTGTCCGGCTGATCGCCACCCACCCCACCTTCGAGGTTGCAGCACTTTCCGCCGACCGCAAGGCGGGGATGCAGATGCGGCAGGTTTTCCCGCATCTGCGGCATCTTGATCTGCCCGAGCTGGTAAAGATCGACGAGATCGATTTCACCGGTATCGACCTTTGTTTCTGCGCCCTGCCGCATGTGGCCAGCCAGCAGATCATCCCGTCGATCCCGGAGCATGTGAAGATCGTCGATCTCTCGGCGGATTTCCGGCTGCGCGACCCGGCGGACTATGAGAAATGGTACGGTCAGCCGCATCAGGCGGTCGGAGTGCAGGGGCAGGCCGTTTATGGCCTGACAGAGTTCTACCGCGATCAGATCAGGGGCGCGCGGCTGGTGGCCGGTACCGGCTGCAACGCCGCCACCGGGCAATTCGCGCTGCGGCCTTTGATCGCCGCCGGCGTTATCGACCTTGATGAGATCATTGTCGACCTGAAGGCGGGTGCCTCGGGGGCAGGGCGGTCGCTGAAGGAACACCTTTTGTTTTCGGAGATGTTCGAGAACGTGAAGGGCTACAGTCTGGGCAGTACCCACCGGCATCTGGGCGAGTTCGATCAGGAGTTCGGCGCCATTGCCGGGCGGCCGGTCGAGATCATATTCACACCGCACCTGATTGCGGCGACGCGGGGCATCCTGATTTCCGCCTATCTGCGCGGCGAGGCGCAGGCGATCCACGACACCTTCGTCGCGGCCTACGCCGATGAGCCTTTCGTGCAGGTGCTGCCCTTGGGCCAGGCCCCGGCGATGAAGGACGTGCGTGGTTCCAACTTCGTGCATGTCGGCGTGGTGGGTGACCGCAGGCCGGGCCGGGCGACGGTGATCGCGACGCTGGACAATCTGACCAAGGGCTCCAGCGGGCAGGCGGTGCAGAACGCCAATCTGATGCTGGCAGAGCCGGAAACCGCCGGGCTTATGCTGGCGCCTTTGTATCCCTGACGGATCATGCCTATTTGACCAAAGTCAAAGACGGGTCCGGGGCGGTCGTGCCAGATCGCCCGGCTTGCCGGAGGGAGTGCGATGAAGGGTCTGAAGAAACGGCGCCGTATCCAGGTTGTGCTGGTGGCCGCAGTGGCACTGGTGCTGGCCACCGGGTTGATCGGCTACGCCATGCGCGACGGGATCAACTTTTTCCGCTCACCCAGTCAGGTGGCCGAGGAACCGCCGAAGCCGACGGAGGTGTTCCGCATGGGCGGGCTGGTCGAGAGTGGCACTATGGTTCGCGGTCAGGGCGAGACGGTGACCTTTTCCGTCACCGATGGGGGTGCCTCGGTGCCCGTTGCCTATACCGGCGTTTTACCGGATCTTTTCGAAGAGGGTCAGGGCATGATCGGCACCGGAACTTACGTCAACGGCACCTTCCAAGCCACGGAAATCCTTGCCAAACATGACGAGACCTACATGCCCAGAGAAGTGGTCGACGCGCTGAAGGAACAGGGCGTCTACCAGGACCCGAACGGTGAGGTTTCGGAAAATTAACTGATCTGTAACAGACTCGCGCCCGTTTCCGAGCAAATGAGGCATGAGCAAAATGAGATCTGTTGAAGCAATTGCAGAAGAGATCGTTGCCCGCGAAGGCGGTTATGTGAACGACCCCGACGATCCGGGCGGCGCCACCAATTTCGGTGTCACCATCGGAACACTGGCCCGGCTTGGCATGGATCTGGACGGTGACGGGCGGATCACTCCCGAAGATGTCCGGCGCCTTACCAAGGCGCAGGCGCGCGAGATATTCGTCAAACACTATTTTCACCGCCCGGGTATCGGCCAGTTGCCCAGGCCGCTGCAGGCCAGCGTCTTTGACATGTACGTGAACTCTGGCGCCCATGCGGTGAAGATCCTGCAGCGATTGCTGAACGACATGGGCCAGCGTATTTCGGTCGATGGCGGTATCGGTCCCCAGACCGTCGAGGCGGCAGAGATCGCTTTTGGTAGTGCGCCGGGGCATCTGGGCGATGCGTACGGCATCGCCCGGCGGAACTACTATTACGCGCTGGCCGACCGGCGTCCGGCCAGCCGCAAGTACGCCCGCCGCCGCGACGGCGGCAAGGGCGGCTGGATCATCCGCGCCGAAGAGTTCATCTCGCCCCGCTACCGCCTGACCGATGCCGAACACAAACGGAGGGTAGCGGCATGGGGGTGATCGATCTGATCTTTGGCACGCTTTTTGGCGGCAGCCGAAACGTGGTCAAGGAGACCGCAGAGATATTCCGCGAAAACGCCGAGGCCGGCGCGGTGCGGTCGCATGACCTGCAGACCGCCACGTTGCAACAATTCGCGGCGGAATTCGCCCATCCCCGCAAAGGCTGGTTCGACCGGTTCATCGACGGGCTGAACCGGGTGCCGCGCCCGGCCATGGCGCTGGGCGTGCTGGGCCTGATGGTGGCGGCGATGACCGATCCGATCTGGTTTGCCAGCCGGATGCAGGGAATTGCGCTGGTGCCGGAGCCGCTCTGGTGGTTGCTGGGCGCCATCGTCAGTTTCTATTTCGGGGCCCGGCATCAGGCCAAGGGACAGGACTTTCAGCAATCGATTGCGGCCACCATGGCGCGGGCGCCGGAAGTGACGCGCAACATTGGGGCGCTGCAGGCGCTGACCGCCGGCGCCGGGCAGGCGCCCGGGGCAGAGGCCGATTATGGCTCGGGCGAAAACCCGGCGCTGACCGACTGGAGGGACGCGCATGAACGATGACTGGCGCCGGATGATCGAGAAGCGGCTGCAGAGCCTGGAGTTGAGAAGTGCCGTCGACGAGGTGCATCGCTCCAATGTCGAGGGCCGTCTGGGCAGTATAGAAGAAACCCTGAAATGGCTGGTGCGCCTGATGATCGGCGGCTTTGTGACCGGTGCCATGGCCTATGCGCTGAAAGGCGGGTTTTCGCTGCTGTGAAACGTGTTGCGCGCCGCCGGGTTCAGGAGCTCAGCGGGTATCCCCGGGGGCGCGCGTTTTCAGTCGCAAACGGCGCGCAGGGGACATTTGCGTGCAAAACTCTCTTTAGCGTTTGCCGGGCCGCTCATCGGCCCCTTGCGGGGCCTTTTCGCTACCGTCGCCCAAACGGGCGCACGGGGGGGGCGCGACGAGCGGTCGCCTCAAATGCGCGCGACCGGTGCTCGCAGGGCATTGCCACCGGGTCGGGGCGCCCTATGATCCGCCGCATGATCACAGAGCTTGGCCACTTCGCCCTAATCCTAGCCTTCGTCGTCGCCATCGTGCAGGCGATTGTCCCGCTGATCGGCGCCCACAAGGGCTGGCCCGGCTGGATGGCACTGGCGGCCCCCGCCGCCAGTGCCCAGTTCCTGCTGACACTGGGCGCCTTCGCCGCCCTGACATACGCTTTTGTGGTTTCGGATTTCTCGCTGCGGCTGGTGGTGATGAACTCTCACACCGACAAGCCGATGCTCTACAAGATCTCAGGCGTCTGGGGCAATCACGAGGGGTCCATGCTGCTCTGGGTGCTCAGCCTGACGCTGTTCGGCGCCTGTGCGGCCTGGTTCGGCAACGGGCTGCCGCCAACACTGCGCGCCCGGGTGCTGGCGGTGCAATCGGCCGTCGCGGTCGCGTTTCTGGGCTTTATCCTGTTTACCTCGAACCCGTTCTTGCGCCTGGCCTTCCCGCCGTTGAACGGCAACGACCTGAACCCGCTTTTGCAGGACCCGGGGTTGGCCTTCCATCCGCCGTTTCTATATCTCGGCTATGTCGGGCTATCGATGGCGTTTTCCTTCGCCGTCGCCGCCCTGATCGAGGGCCGGGTCGACGCCGCATGGGGCCGCTGGGTGCGGCCCTGGACGCTTGCCGCCTGGCTGTTCTTGACCATCGGCATCGCTCTGGGATCCTGGTGGGCCTACTATGAGCTTGGCTGGGGCGGCTTTTGGTTCTGGGATCCGGTGGAAAACGCCAGCTTCATGCCCTGGCTGATCGCCGCGGCACTGCTGCACAGCGCCATCGTGGTGGAAAAACGCGAGGCGCTGAAAAGCTGGACCATCCTGCTGGCG
This sequence comes from Paracoccaceae bacterium, assembly GCA_024226455.1. Taxonomy (GTDB): domain Bacteria; phylum Pseudomonadota; class Alphaproteobacteria; order Rhodobacterales; family Rhodobacteraceae; genus JAAELR01. The sequence continues at coordinate 31,645 of JAAELR010000031.1, read as the reverse complement.
ATCCTGGCCTTCGGGTTCTCGCTGATGGGTACTTTCATCGTGCGTTCCGGCATCATCACCAGCGTGCATGCCTTTGCCAACGACCCCGAACGCGGCGTCTTCATCCTGATCATACTGGCCATCTTCATGGGCGGCGCGCTGACGCTTTATGCGGCGCGTGCCGGTGCGATGGAGGCCAAGGGCGTCTTTGGCATGGTCAGCCGCGAAAGCGCGCTGGTTCTCAACAACATCCTGCTGGCGGTGGCCTGTTTCGTGGTCTTCATCGGCACGCTCTGGCCGCTTCTGGCCGAGATATTCATGGGCCGAAAGCTTTCGGTCGGCGCCCCCTATTTCAACGCCGCCTTCACGCCCTTCTTCGTGGCGTTGGCGGTTATTCTGCCCATCGGCGCAATACTGCCGTGGAAGCGGGCCCGGATCGGACGTGCGATGCGCAATCTCTGGGGTGTGCTGGCGCTGGCGGTTGCAGCTGGAGCGCTGGCCTATGCCATGCAGACCGGGCGCTCGGCGCTGGGGCCGGTGGGGCTGGCGCTGGCGGTCTGGCTGGTGGGCGGTGCCCTGACCGACATTGCCCTGCGCACCGGGCGCGGAGGTCTGGCCCGCCGGATCAGGCGGCTTGGCACCCTGCCGCGGGCCGACTGGGGCAAGGCGGTGGCGCATTCCGGGCTGGGCATCACCATGTTCGGTATCGCCGGGCTGATGGCCTGGGAGGCAGAGGATATCCGGGTGGCGAAGGTTGGCGAGAGCTTTGTCGTCGGCTCCTACGAGATCGCGCTGAATGACGTGACCCGGGCCGAGGGCCCCAACTACAGCGCCATCCGCGCCGACATGTCGGTGATCCGCAACGGGCGCGAGGTATCGCGGCTCTACCCCGAGAAACGCAGCTATCCGGTGACCCAGATGCCGACCACCGAGGCGGCCATCGACAATGGCTTTTTCCGTGACGTCTATCTGGTGATCGGTGATGCCCAGGCCGATGGCGGCTGGGCGGTGCGCACCTTCATCAAGCCCCTGGCGAACTGGATCTGGGCCGGGTCCATCATCATGGCGCTGGGCGGCTGTCTCAGCCTGTCGGACCGACGGTTCCGGGTGGCCGCCGGGGCCCGTAAACCGGCGCCCGCAGGCGCGGTGGTGGCGGAATGAGAAGGCTGATCCTGATCCTCTGCCTGCTGGCCGGGCCGGTGCTGGCGGTTCAGCCCGACGAAGTTCTCGACGATCCCGTGCTTGAGGCGCGCGCGCGTGAGCTTTCCAAGGGGCTGCGCTGTCTGGTGTGCCGCAATGAGTCGATTGACGATTCGAATGCCGGGCTGGCCCGGGACCTGCGGCTGTTGGTGCGCGAGCGGCTGGTGGCGGGCGACGATGACGCCGCGGCGATAGACTTTATCGTCGACCGCTACGGCGAATACGTGCTGCTGAAGCCTACCACCACCGGCGGCAACCTGGTGCTGTGGGTTGCCGGCCCGGTGATGCTGGTGCTGGCGCTTGGGCTTTCGGCCCTGTATCTGCGCCGCCGGTCGCGGACCGAGGCCGCGGCGGGGCTGACCAAGGCCGAAGAGGCGCGCCTGCGCGAGATAATGAAAGACTGACCCGGCCGCAGCGCCGTAATGGAGACCTGTCAATGGACTACCAGACCATCCGCATTGAGCACCGCGACGGCGTTGCCGTGATCACGCTGAACCGGCCCGACGTGATGAATGCGATGAACGCGCAGATGCGGGCCGAACTGCTGCACGCGGTGCGCGAGGCGCCACACGAGGCCCGCGCATTGGTGCTGACCGGCGCCGGGCGGGCATTTTGCTCGGGCCAGGATCTGGGCGATCGGGCCACGGCCGCGCAGGTCGATCTGGAGCGCACGCTGCGCGACGAATACGAGCCATTGCTGAAGGCGATCTATGACTGCCCGGTGCCGACGATCTCTGCGGTGAACGGGGCGGCGGCCGGGGCGGGGGCCAATATCGCGCTGGCGGCCGACGTGGTGATCGCGGCCGAATGCGCGGTGTTCCTGCAGGCCTTTGCCCGCATTGGCCTGATCCCGGATGCCGGAGGCACCTACTGGCTGCCCAGATCGATGGGCTTTGCCAAGGCGATGGGGGCGGCGCTATTTGCCGAGCCGATCAGTGCCGCCCAGGCCGCTGACTGGGGCATGATCTGGGAGGCGGTGCCCGATGACGGCTTTGCAGAGCACTGGCAGGCCCGGGCCGCGAAACTGGCCGCCGGTCCCACCGTCGCCTATGCCAATGCCAAGCAGGCGTTGCGGCAAAGCTTTGGCAATTCGCTAGACGATCAGCTGACGCTGGAGGCGCGATTGCAGGGCGAGTGCGGCAAGACGCGGGACTTCAAGGAAGGCGTTCTGGCCTTCCTTGAAAAGCGCCCACCGCACTACGAGGGGCGGTAGGCGCGGCGACACATCAGTAAACCGCCCGCCGCATTTTGATGGCCGGTAAGAGATAATGTTACCTCTACTACGACAACTTCGATAGCTGTTCTATCTCTCGTTTTAGTTCCTTGGCTGAGTACGCAATTCGATCTGATAACCACTCCGGAATGCTTGAAAACCGTTCTGTCACCTCGGGACTTTCATCGAAGAACCCTCCCACGATCTCACCTGTTTTGGTCAAAATATCATGCAAGTTGACGGTCGATCCATCTTTTTGGCGGTAACTTCCACCAATTAGGAAACCATTTTCCGGAGAGTGCTCTGGTAAGGCAAAACCGCCATGACTAGAAAAATCTAATGCGACGCAGTAAAAGTCGTGTCCGACAAAGCCGTGCCTGTGAAAAAGCACGCCCGGAACGAAAAACGTGTCGCATAGTAAACGCATTCCATTCGTTTGTCGGTAAAAGCTCCTTACTATATCTATATTTGCGTCTCGTATGAATTGGCCAATGTAGTCAATCTCATCAATCTCATCAATCTAGGTGGCGAAATTGAAGGCATTCAAGTGCTCAGGGCGATGCTTGATGCCTGGATTTTTCAAACTGACCCAGCCATTGTTGCACAACACGCGCTTCACCGGTAAGATTTCGGTTATTTTCCGGTGAACGAGTTCGTCGATCTCGCTTGGTGAAGACATGTGCTTCAACAGTCCAGCGTCCCACAGCCCATCTGGGCACCTCCGAAGAAACCATTCGGACCAAAGTAATCCCAAGCCCTAAGACCGATCCTAATAGCGCGTAGGGTGGGCAGGGCTGCCCACCGCCTTCCTTATCCGGCGAAAACAGTCCTTTTGGCAACGTCCGTCAAGAGACCGAGCGCCAAGGGCTTCGCCGTGCCACAAACCCCACGCAAAACCTCGGCGGGTTTGGCGGGTTCTTGCCCCGGGCGGCAAGCCGGACATCCAGCACCACGATACTGCCGCTTTGGCCGCGGGCCGGTGCAGGAGTTCCGGCTGCGTTGCCCCTGACGACGCGGCGCGTCAGCGGTCTTCGACATCCACATAGTCGCGCAGCGTGGCGCCCTGGTACAGCTGCCGGGGTCGGCCGATCTTGTGCTCCGGGTCGTCAAGCTGCTCTTTCCATTGCGAAATCCAGCCCACGGTGCGCGAGAGCGCGAAAATCGGGGTGAACATTGAGGTCGGGAACCCCATCGCCTCCAGGATGATGCCGGAATAGAAATCGACATTCGGAAACAGCTTCTTCTCGGCGAAATACGGGTCGGCCAGCGCCACCTTCTCCAGCTCTTTGGCGACCTGCAGCTTGGGGTTGTCGTCGATGCCCAGAAGGTCCAGCACCTCGTCGGCCGACTGTTTCATCACCGTGGCGCGCGGGTCGAAGTTCTTGTAGACCCGGTGGCCGAAGCCCATCAGGCGGAACGGGTCGTCCCTGTCCTTGGCGCGCGCGATGAATTCGGGGATCCGGTCGACCGTGCCGATCTCTTCGAGCATTTCCAGGCAGGCCTGGTTGGCGCCGCCATGCGCCGGCCCCCAAAGACAGGCGATACCGGCGGCGATGCAGGCGAACGGGTTGGCGCCCGAGGACGAGGCCAGCCGCACCGTCGAGGTCGACGCGTTCTGTTCGTGGTCGGCATGCAGGGTAAAGATCCGGTCCATGGCGCGGCTCAGAATCGGGTTGACTTCGTATTCCTCTGCCGGCACCGCAAAGCACATGCGCAGGAAGTTGCCGGCATAGTCCAGATCGTTGCGCGGATAGATGAAGGGCTGGCCGATCCAGAACTTGTAGGCCCAGGCGGCGATGGTTGGCATCTTGGCGATCAGCCGGATAGAGGCGACTTCGCGCTGCCAGGGATCGGCGATATCGGTGCTGTCGTGATAGAACGCGCTCATGGCGCCGACCACGCCGACCATGATTGCCATCGGGTGCGCGTCGCGGCGGAAGCCGCGGAAAAAGAAGGTCATCTGCTCGTGCAGCATGGTATGACCGGTCACCCGGGCTTCGAAATCTTCCAGCTCGGCGCCGGTGGGCAGCTCGCCGTAAAGCAGCAGATAGCAGACCTCCAGATAGTGCGACTTGCCGGCCAGTTGGTCGATCGGATAGCCGCGATGCAGCAGTTCGCCCTTGTCGCCGTCGATGAAGGTGATGGTCGAATCGCACGACGCGGTCGAGGTAAAGCCCGGATCATAGGTAAAGACGCCACCCTCGGCATAGAGCTTGCGGATATCGACCACGTCCGGCCCCGCAGTCGGTGAATAGATCGGCAGGTCGATATCTTTGTCGCCAAGCCTCAACGTCGCGGATTTGTTGTCTGCCATCTTTATCCCTTTCCTCGGACGGGTCCTACCCAAAGCCCGGGCAGACCCATTTTATGCGGGCGCGGTCACGCGTCCGTTGCGTCTTTCAGCCTTAGATTGGTCTCTTCGCGGCCGATGACGAGCATCATGTCGAATACGCTGGGGGACACGGTGCGCCCTGCAAGGGCGGCCCGAAGAGGTTGCGCCACCTTGCCAAGCTTGGTGTCGTTCGCCTCGGCCACCTGGGTCACTACCTGCTCCAGCGTGTCGCGGTTCCAAGTAGCAGTTTGCAGCTGCGGCGTCAATTCTGTCAGTATACCACGGGATACCGCATCGAGGGACCCGGCCGACTTCTCATCTGGCTCAAATGGCCGCGACGCAAGGATAAAATGCGCTTTTTCAAGAAGTTGCGGAAATGTCCTGGCCCGGTCCTTGAGGCAATACATCGCACGTTCCAGCCCGTCCTTCTGGGCTTGGCTCAGTGCTGGCAGGTCGGCGGCGGCCAGATAGGTCTCTATCTCTGCTGTGAGTGCAGCATCGTCGCAGGCGGCCATATGCTGGCCCGAAAGGTTTTCGAGCTTCTTCATGTCGAGCCGGGCCGGCGACTTGCCGATACCGCCCAGATCGAACCACTCGCACGCCTGCGCGTCGGTAAAGAACTCGTCGTCGCCATGGCTCCAGCCCAGCCTTGCAAGATAGTTGCGCATCGCTGCGGCAGGAAAGCCCATGTCCTGGTATTCCTCGACCCCCAGCGCGCCGTGGCGTTTTGACAGTTTCTTGCCGTCGGGCCCGTGGATCAGCGGGATATGGGCCCAGACCGGCACCTGCCAGCCCATGGCGTCATAGATCATCTGCTGACGGGCCGCATTGGTCAGGTGGTCGTCGCCCCGGATCGCGTGGGTCACGCCCATGTCATGGTCATCGACAACCACCGCCAGCATGTATGTCGGCGTACCGTCGGATCGCAGGCAGATCATGTCATCGAGTTCCGAATTGCGGATCGTGACATCGCCCTGCACCGCATCGTGGATCACGGTATTGCCCTCCTGCGGCGCCTTCACGCGGATCGCGAAAGGCGCGTCGGGAAAGGTCGCCGGGTCGGCGTCGCGCCAGGCAGAGCGATATAGCGTGCTGCGGCCCTCAGCCCGCGCCGCCTCGCGATAGGCGGCAATCTCTTGCTGCGTCGCAAAGCATTTATAGGCCTTGCCCTCGGCCAGCATGGCCTGGGCCACCTCTGCATGCCGGTCGGCGCGGGCGAACTGGCTGACCGCGTCGCCGTCCCAGTCGAGCCCCAGCCAGGTCATGCCGCGAAAGATCGCCTGCGTGGCTTCATCGGTCGAACGAGCCCGGTCGGTATCCTCGATGCGCAGCAGGAACCTGCCGCCGTGGTGCCGGGCGAAAAGCCAGTTGAAAAGCGCGGTGCGCGCGGTGCCGATATGCATGTAGCCGGTCGGCGAAGGCGCGATGCGGGTGACCACGGGGGCGCCCGATGGCGTGTCAGTCATGAGATGTTAACCTTTTGGAAACCATGGTTGCCTAGCGTCAGAGCGGTCTATTCAATCGCTTGAAAGGTGACAAGGGTGACGGGCCTGACCTTGCCGCTGACCTCGCCGCTGGCGGCGCTGCAGGCGCAGCGCGGGTATCTGTTTGCATGGGTGCCGGTGCTGCTGGGCCTGGGCATCGGCGGCTATTTCGCCCTGCGCGCCGAACCGTCTGGCGTGACCTATGCCGTGGTGGCGCTGGTGCTGGTGGCGCTGGTGCTGCTGGCCCGGCGCCTGGGAGAGAGGCTGGGCTTGCCTTTGACCGCAATGGCGCTGGTGATGGCGGGGCTGCTGCTGGCCGGCGCAAGGGCGCATTACGTGGCCGCCCCGGTGCTGGGCTTTCGCTATTACGGTCCTGTCGAGGGCCGCATCGTGATCATCGACCGCTCGCATTCCGACAAGGTGCGCCTGACGCTCGACCAGGTGGTGATGGACCGCATGTCGCCCGACCGCACCCCGGCCCGGGTGCGGGTGTCGCTGCATGGGCAGCAGGGCTTCATCGCGCCCGAGCCGGGGTTGCGGGTGATGTTGACCGGGCATCTTTCGCCGCCGCAGGGGCCGGTGGAACCTGGCGGCTTCGATTTCCGCCGCATGGCCTGGTTCAAGGGGCTCGGCGCGGTGGGCTATACGCGCACACCGGTGCTGGCGGTGGCGCCGCCGCACGAGGGTGCGGCGGGACTGCGTATTCATCGGCTGCGGATGCGCATATCGGCCTGGGTACAGGCAGCCTTGCCCGGCGAAACCGGCGCTTTTGCCGCCGCGATCATGACCGGCGACCGCTCTGCCATGGGGCGCGACACGCTAGAGGCGCTGCGGGCCAGCAACCTGGCGCATCTGCTGGCAATATCAGGCCTGCATATGGGGCTTCTGACCGGTTTTGTCTTTGCCGCCCTGCGGTTGCTGCTTGTCGCCATCCCCCGGCTGGGTCTGCGTATGCCGGTCAAGAAGATCGCCGCCTTTCTGTCGCTGCTGGCGGGTGCAGGTTACTACGCGATGTCGGGCGGCAATGTCGCCACCGAGCGGGCATTTATCATGGTCGCGGTGATCTTCACCGCCGTCATCTTCGACCGCCGCGCCATCACCATGCGGGCCGTGGCCATCGCTGCGGTCATCGTGCTGACCTTGCGGCCCGAAACCCTGATGCAGCCCGGTTTTCAGATGTCGTTTGCCGCAACCACGGCGCTGGTCGCGGTGTTCGGTGCGCTTCGCGGCTGGCGGGGCTGGAGCATGCCAAGGCCGCTGCGCCCGGTGCTGGCGGTGGTCCTTTCCTCGGCGGTGGCGGGGCTGGCCACGGCACCTGTGGCGGCGGCGCATTTCAACCGGATCGCCGACTATGGCCTGCTGGCCAACCTGCTGTCGGTGCCGCTGATGGGAGCGGTGGTGATGCCCGCGGCGGTGCTGACCGCCTGCCTGGCCCCGCTGGGGCTTGGCTGGCTGGGGCTGGTGGTGATGCGGCCTGCGATCGGCTGGATCCTGGGCGTCGCCCATTGGGTGGCCGGGATGGAAGGTTCTGTGACCCCGGTCATGGCGCCGTCCGCGGTGGTGCTGCCGCTGCTGGCGCTTGGCATGCTGTGGCTGATCCTGTGGCGGGGGCGGGTCCGGTTTGCCGGTCTGGCGCCGGCGGCGCTGGCCTTTGTGCTTTGGTCCCAGACCGCCCGCCCGCCGCTGCTGATCACCGATACCGGGGCGCTGATGGGGGTAATGACCGAGACCGGGCGCAGCCTGTCGAAGCCGCGCGGCGACGGGTTTGCCGCCCTTGCCTGGCTGGAAAACGACGGCGACGCGGCAAGGCAGGACATCGCCCATGCGCGGCCGGCCTTCGCCGAGGTGGGGCAGGGCGCGCTGCAACTGACGCTTGCGGGTCAGACCGTCATCCAGTTGCGGGGAAAGCGTGGCCTTGCACAGCTTGAAGACGCCTGTGAACGCGCCGCCCTGGTGATCGTCAACAGTGATGCCGAGGCATCAGGGCAATGCGCGGTCTACGACCAGCGCGCGCTGCGCCACAGCGGATCGCTGGCGGTGTATCCCGAAGAGGGCAAGCTGATCGTGATCAGTGCCGCCGAGCATGGAGGCACGCGGCTCTGGTCCGGCCATACCGCCAAACCGACGCTCATCGCGCGCTTCGCGGCGCTCCTCGCTTCACGATGAGTGCCCGCTTGCGAGCGAATCGCCGTCAATATGTCCGGATCAGCCCCACCAGGCGGCCCTGCACCTCGACCTGATCGTCGCGGAACACGCGCGTCTCATAGGCCGGGTTTGCCGCCTCGAGCGCGATCGCGCCGCCCTTGCGGCGAAACCGCTTCAGCGTCGCTTCGTGCCCCTCGACCAGCGCCACCACGATGTCGCCATTGTCGGCCGTGTTGCCCTCGCGGATCACCACCACGTCACCGTCGTTGATGCCCGCGTCGATCATCGAGTCGCCCTTGACCTCGAGCGCGTAGTGCCGCGCGCTGCCCGCGACCATGTCGCCCGGCACCGCCACATTGTGCTGCACCTCGCTGATCGCCTCGATCGGGACGCCGGCGGCGATGCGCCCCATCATCGGCAGTTCGACCGCGCCGCTGCTTTCCACCGGCAGCGCGCCCTGCGGCGGGCTGCGACGATCACCCTCGATCACTTGTGGCGTGAACCCCTGCTGCCTGCGCTCCAGCGGTTCGGGCAGTTTGACGATCTCGATGGCGCGCGCCCGGTGTGCCAGCCGCCGGATGAAGCCGCGCTCTTCCAGCGCGGTGATCAGCCGGTGGATGCCGGATTTCGAGCGTAAATCCATCGCCTCTTTCATCTCATCGAAGGAGGGCGGCACTCCATCGCGCTGCACCCGCCCGTTGATGAAATCCAATAGTTCCAGTTGCTTTCGTGTCAGCATCGCTCTCACCCCGTTTGGTCCGGCTGCCGGTATCCCCGGCTATGCGTTCAGGATATGTTCTATGCCCGTTCCCGTTATGTGTCAACGGTTTGGATCAGATCGGAATATATTCGACCATCTCGCCCGCTTTGCGTGCACCATCGTGCGCCGGGCGGACAAGCAGGGCTGTGGCCTGGGTCAGTTGCGACAGCAGCGTCCTGTCCTGGCGACCGATCGGGGCGATACGGCCGGCGCCAAGCCGCGCCCGCGCATAGTGTTCCCGAGGGCCATTTGCGGCGATGTCCACGGCCAGAGGCGCCTGCTGGCGGGCCGCCGGCGCGGCACCCATCCCAAGCATGGCGCGCAACATGGGCAACATGAAGATATGCCCGCAATCCATTGAGGCGGCAGGGTTACCTGGCAGTCCGAGCATGGCTGATCCGGCCAGGCGCCCGGCCATCAATGACCCGCCGGGGCGCATCGCGATCCTGTCAAACGAGCACTGCATGCCCAGTCTCGTGGCCACCGGCGCCACCAGGTCATAGTCGCCCGCCGAGGCGCCGCCGATGGTGACGATCAGATCCGCCCCCTCGGCCAGCCGGAACGCGGTGCGCAGTGAGTCCTCGTTGTCGCGGGCGATGGGCAGCAGGCGGGCATCGGCGCCCTCGGCCTCGGCCATGGCCTTCAGCCCCAAGCTGTTCGAGGCGATGATCTGGTCGGGGCTCGGATCCTCGCCCGGCATCACCAGTTCGTCGCCGGTGGCGATCAGCGCCACCACGGGCCGCCGGGCAACCGTTACCCGGGCAACGTTCATCGCCGCCAGCAGGGCAAGATCCGCGGGCCGCAGCCGGCGTGGTGCTGCGATCCCATCGCCGGCCCGGAAATCGGCACCGGGGTGGCGGATGTTGGGCCTGGCGCCATAGTCGCCAAGCGTGATCCGGTCGCCCTGGCTGGTGACATCCTCTTGCATCACCACAAGGGTTGCTTCTTGGGGCACCGGCGCGCCGGTAAAGATGCGCACCACCTCGCCCGGGCCCAACGCCCCGTCAAAGCCATGCCCGGCCGCTGCCTGCCCGATCACCCGCAGTGTAGCCCCCGGACCAGCATCGCTGTCGCGCATGGCGTAGCCGTCCATCGCCGAGGCGGCAAAGGGCGGCAGGTCGCGCCGGCACTGCGCCGGTTCGGCCAGCACTCTGCCTGCCGCATCGGCCAGCGCCACGGTCTCGGGCTCCATCCCAGGTGCCAAGTCGAAAACCTGTGCAAGTGCTTCGTCAACGGTAATCACGTCGCCTCGTAACGCCCGGATTTTCCACCATCTTTCAAGATCACTCGGATACCGGTGATGATCATGGTCTTTTCGACCGCCTTGACCATGTCGAAGACCGTCAGCGCCGCGATGCTGACCGCGGTCAGCGCCTCCATCTCGACGCCGGTCTGACCGCCGGTCTTCACCGTCGCCTCGATCCTCACTCCGGGCAGGTCGGGCTCTGGCGTGATCTCGACCGCCGCCCGGGTGATCGGCAGAGGGTGGCAAAGCGGGATCAGGTCGGGTGTCCGCTTGGCGCCCATGATCCCGGCCAGCCGGGCAACGCCGGTGACATCACCCTTCTTGGCGCGGCCTTCTATAATGATATCAAACGTTTTGCGTGACATCTTCACATATCCCTCGGCCACGGCGACCCGCGCCGTCGCGGGCTTGTCGGAGACATCCACCATATGGGCGTCGCCCTTGGCGTCAAAATGCGTCAGCCCCGCCATCATGCCGCCTCGGGGTCGGCAAGCAGCGCGCGGGTGGCCGATTCCACGTCGGTCTGCCGCATCAGGCTTTCGCCAATCAGGAACACCCTGGCGCCATGGGCGGCCATGTCAGCCAGATCGGTGGCGCTGTTCAGACCGCTTTCCGAAACCAGCAGGCGATCGCCCGGAACCTGCCTGGACAATCGCCGCGTTGTCTCAAGATCGGTTTCGAAGGTTTTGAGATTGCGGTTGTTTATCCCGATGAGGGGGGACTTCAGCCGAAGCCCGCGCCGCAGCTCTTCGGCGTCATGCACCTCTACCAGAACATCCATGCCCCAGCCAAAGGCGGCGGCTTCCAGTTCGCCGGCCTGGGCGTCCGAGACGCTGGCCATGATGATCAAAATGCAGTCAGCCCCCAAGGCCCGGGCCTCGGTCACCTGATAGGTGTCGTAGATGAAGTCCTTGCGCAGCGCGGGCAGGGGCACCGCCTCGCGCGCTTCGGTCAGAAACCGGTCGGCGCCCTGGAACGAGGGGGTGTCGGTCAGCACGCTGAGGCAGGTCGCGCCGCCTGCTTCATAGGCCCTCGCCAATGCGGGCGGGTCGAAATCGGCGCGGATCAGGCCCTTGGACGGGCTCGCCTTCTTGATCTCGGCGATTAGGCCATAGCCGTCGCGCGACGCCTGGCGCAGCCGGTCGGCAAAACCCCGCACCGGCGAGGCAAGTCGTGCCGCCGCCTCGACATCCGCCAGCGGTCGCGCCGCCTTGCGCGCGGCGACCTCTTCCAGCTTGTAGGCCTTGATCCGGTCCAGAACAGTACCGCTCATGCGCCCTCCGTGGTCACTTTGGCCAGTCCATTCACTTTGCCTTTCGCCGCACCGCTGTCGATGCTTTCACAAGCCATTTCAACGCCTTCTGGCAATGTACTCACCCGGTTCGCCACCACCAGCGCGGCCGCCGCATTAAGCAGAACCGCGTCGCGATAGGCCCCCGGTGCGCCGTCCAGCAATGCCCGGAACGCAGCGCCGTTTTCGGCGGGCGTGCCGCCCAGGATGGCCTCGAACGGGTGCACCGGCAGTCCGGCATCCTCGGGCGAGATCTCGTCGTCGGTGACCGCGTCATTTTCGAGTTTCGCCACCCAAGAGAGCCCGGCTATGGACAACTCATCGGTGCCGTCCGACCCATGCACCAACCATGCCCGTTCAGCCCCCAGCGCCTGCAGGGTTTCGGCCATGGGGCGGATCAGGGCGCGCGAGAAGGCGCCGGTCAACTGACGCTTGACACCGGCGGGGTTGGTCAGCGGTCCCAGAATGTTGAAGATCGTGCGCGTGCCCAGCTCTGCCCGAACCGGGCCAACATGAGCCATTGCCGGGTGATGCATGGGCGCCATCATGAAGCAGATGCCGATCTTTTCCAGAGCCTTTTCAACAAGATCGGCTTGGATCATTACGTTGATGCCCATCTGGGTCAGCGCATCCGCCGCGCCCGATTTCGAGCTGAGGTTGCGGTTGCCGTGCTTGGCCACCACCACGCCGGTGCCCGCCACCACAAAGGCGGTGGCGGTAGAGATGTTCAGCGTGCCCTTGCCGTCGCCGCCGGTGCCGACGATGTCCATTGCGCCCTCGGGTGCCTGCACGGGCTGGCATTTGGCTCGCATCACGGCGGCCGCGGCGGCGTATTCCTCGACCGTCTCGCCACGGGTTCGCAAGGCCATCAGCAGGCCGCCGATCTGGCTTGGCGTCGCCTCTCCGTCGAACAGGATGCCAAAGGCCCGCTCGGCCTCGGTGCGGGTAAGAGGGCGGTCGGCGGCAGTGCCGATCAGCGGTTTCAGCGCGTCGCTCATGCGGGTACCGGCACGGCTTCGAGGAAGTTTTTCAAAAGCGTTTTCCCATGTTCGGTGGCAATCGATTCGGGGTGAAACTGCAGCCCGTGGATCGGTAATTCACGGTGCTGCAGCCCCATGATGGTGCCGTCCTCAAGCCAGGCGGTAACCTCCAGGCAGTCGGGCAGGCTGTCGCGCTCGACGATCAGCGAGTGATAGCGCGTGGCCCTGAAGGGCGAGGGCAGCGAGGCGAACAGGCCCTGTCCGGCGTGGTGCATGGCGCCGACCTTGCCATGCACTATCTCGCCGGCGCGCACCACCTTGCCGCCGAATGCCTGGCCAATGCTCTGGTGTCCCAGGCAGACCCCCAGCAGCGGCACACGCGCCGCCGCGGCGGCATCGACCATGGCCAGGCAGATGCCGGCCTGATCCGGGTAGCAGGGGCCGGGGCTCAGCACAATGGCGTCGGGCCGAAGCCCCATCGCCTGTTGCACATCCAGCGCGTCATTGCGGCGCACCACGACCTCGGCGCCCAGCTCGCCCAGATAATGGGCCAGATTGTAGGTGAAGCTGTCGTAGTTATCGATCAAAAGCAGCATTAAGGCGCCCGGTTGCGAAGTGGGGGGGTGAACCCGGATTTGCGTCGCGCTATACATGTTCAGAGCCGGGCGCGACGGTCAAGGCGTTGGGCAGGCAAAACAACAACCCCAGGCAACACGGGGGGGTGGGAGCAGACTGATGATACGTGGCATTCTGAGCGGGGTTTTGTCGGGAACCTTCATCGGCGGCATCATCCTGGTGGCGGCGTCGCAGTTCCTGCCGATGGTCCATTTGCCGCAGCACGCCCCCGAACCCGGCGCGGTGGCGGTGCCGGCGAGATCGGTGTTCAACGCAGAACATCCCGACGTCGCGCCGCTGCTGCCCGCCACAGAAGGGCGTCCCGGCGGCACCGAGACGCCCGGGGTCGGCGCGCCCGAGCCCGTGTCAGAGGCCCCGGTGCCCGACACCAGCCCCGCCGCGACGCCCGAGACCGGCAGCGCCGAGACCGGGATGGAAGTGCCGCAAGCCGGTGTTGCGCCCGAGGTTTCAGGCAGCAGCGACGGAGCGGTCGAAAGCATGCCCGGAACCGCACAACCGCCGCTACCTGGTCTGGACGCCACGCCCGACGCGGCAGATCCGCTGGCCGACCCGGAGGCGGCAGACGAGGCCGGTACCGGGCTTGGGACGCCGGGCCAAGAAGCTGCGCCGCCCGAGGTGACTGGTGCGGGCGACGACCCCGAGGTGGCAAGTCTTGCCCCGGCGCCCAGCCAGCCGACGCCCGATGTCGTACCCGCGGCGGACGCGCCCGGTGCCGCGCCCGAGTCCGGCGAAAGCCCCACCGCGATCAACGCGCCAGTGGCAGAGCAACCATCGATTTCGGTACCCGAAGCACCGCAGGGGCCGGGGCTGGTGCAGCCCGAACTGGGCGCCATGAGCCCCGGACTCGGCGCCGACAGCCTGCCGCGCATCGGCGCAGACCCGGCGCCCGCGACCGGGACCGCCTTGCAGCCCGCGCTGCAGCGCTACGCCGTGCCGTTCGAGGCGACACCGGGCGTGCCATTGGTCGCGTTGCTGCTTGTCGACATGCCGGGGGGCGGCGTGGATCCGGCCGGGCTTGCCGCTCTGCCAGTGCCGCTGACCGTGGCGATTGACCCCAATGCCGATGGCGCCAGCGCGCGCATGACGGCCTGGCGCGAGGCCGGCGCCGAGGTGATGGTGCTGACACCGCTGCCCGCCGGCGCCACGCCGGCGGATGTCGAGGTGTCGTTCCAGAGCTTTCTGGCGGCGGTACCGCATTCTGTGGCGGTGTTGGATCTGCCAGAGGCGCTGCTGCAGGAAAGCCGGCCGCGCGCGGCGCAAGTGGCAGAGATACTCGCCGAGACCGGGCATGGGCTGGTGACCTACGAGCGCGGCCTGAACTCGGGCCTGCAACTGGCGCGGTCCAAGAGCGTTCCGGCAGCAACAGTGTCGAGGGTTTTCGACGACGGCACCCGCGATATCGCAGCGATCAAGCGGTCTCTCGATCACGGCGCGTTTCGCGCCGGGCAGGCGGGGTCGGTGATCCTGGTCGGGCAGGTCCGCGCCGCCTCGCTGACTGCCATCGCCGAATGGGCCCTGGGCAGCCGCGCCGCCACGGTCAGCCTGGCCCCGGTTTCTTCGGTGCTAACCGCGAAGTGACGCCCGGGCGGGCTTGCGATTTCTCGCCAAAATGCCGTTTGCCGACCTGCAGTAGTGCAGGGAATCAGGGTTCTGCCGAAATCGATTAAATGTCGGATTTGTGTAAGCTCAAAGCCAAGTGTAGCACAAATGCTCTGGAAATGCTGCGCATTTGTGGGGTGTTGCACATACCGAACATCCTTAGGATGTTCGATATGTGCAATAGCCTATTGGTTCCGCCGCTCCACGAACCGGCCCGCGTCCTCAGCGGCCTTGCGGATCGCCTTGGACTTGTTGACGGTTTCCTGGAACTCGGCCTCGGGGTCGCTGTCGAACACCACGCCGCCGCCGGCCTGGATATAAAGCATGTCGTCCTTCAGCACCGCGGTGCGCAGCGCGATGCACATGTCCATGTCGCCGCCAGCACTGAAATAGCCCATGCCGCCGGCATAGACACCGCGCTTTTCCGGCTCCAACTCGTCGATGATCTGCATCGCCCGCACCTTGGGCGCGCCCGAAACGGTCCCTGCGGGCAGCCCCGCCAGCAACGCCGACAGCGCGTCCTCGTCGTGCGACAATTCACCCACCACGTTCGACACGATATGCATCACGTGGCTGTAACGCTCGATGACGTACTCCTCGGTCGGGTGCACAGAGCCCACCCTGGCCACCCGCCCCACATCGTTGCGCCCCAGGTCGAGCAGCATCAGATGTTCGGCGCATTCCTTCTCGTCGGCCAACAGGTCCGCCTCCAGCGCCCGGTCCTCCTCGGGCGTGTCTCCGCGTGGCCGGGTGCCGGCGATGGGGCGCACGGTGACCTCGTCGTCGAACACCCGCACCAGGATCTCGGGGCTGGCCCCGGCGATCTGGAAATCGCCGAAATTGAAATACACCATGAAAGGCGACGGGTTGGTGCGCCGAAGCGAGCGGTAGAGCGCAAAGGGCGGCAGGTTGAAGGGTTGCGCCCAGCGCTGGCTGGGCACGGCCTGAAAGATGTCGCCGGCGCGGATATACTGCTTGGCCTTCTCCACCGCGGCCAGATAGTCGGCATGGGCAAAGTTCGACACCGGTTCTGCGATCTCGGCCTCGTCGCCCAGGTCGCGGCTGGTCTCGGCGGTGCCGCGCTCCATGTCGCGCACCGCGTCCATCACCCGCTCGGCGGCCTGCGCATAGGCCGCCTTGGCCGAAAGCCCCGACGATGCCCAGGCCGGTGCCACCAGGATGACCTCGCCCTTTACCCCGTCCAGCACCGCGACCACCGAGGGCCGCATCAGCACCGCGTCGGGCAGGTTCAGCGGGTCGGGATTGACGTTGGGCAGATGCTCGACCAGCCGGATCATGTCATAGCCCAGATAGCCGAACAGCCCGGCGCTGGCAGCGGGCAGATCGTCGGGCAGGTCGATTCTCGATTCGGCGATCAGGGCGCGCAGGGTGTCCAGCGGATGGCCGTCGAGCGGCTCGAAAGCGTCCGGATCGAAGCGCGCCGACCGGTTCAGCCGCGAGGTCTCGCCGCGGCAGTCCCAGATCAGATCGGGCTTCATGCCGACGATGGAATAGCGCCCGCGCACCTCGCCGCCGGTCACCGATTCCAGCATGAAGCTGTCCTTCTTCGCCGCCGTCAGCTTCAGCATCAGCGATACCGGCGTGTCCAGATCGGCCGCTAGGCGGGCAAAAATCACCTGGTTCAACCCCGCCTCGTAACCAGCGGAAAACGCGTCAAAAGATGGCGCCAGCTTCATGGGAACTGCGCGTGCACAGCGTTCAGCGCGGCCTGGTTGATATTGATCCCGGCCTGCTGCACCATGGCTTGGGTAAAGGCCTCGAGGATATCGTTGCCCAGGCTCTGGCCCGCGGCGCCTGCCAGCCGGTCGCGCAGCACAGTGTTGTCGACATCCCCGGCATCGGGGGGCGCGATCGCGTCGAGCCGCACCAGATATGCCGCCGTCTCGCCCCGCACCACCGTCACCGCGCCGGTTTCCATGCCGAATACCGTTTCCAGAAATTCAGCGGGCGTGTCTGGCACATATCGTTCGCGGGTGATGCCGGTCTCGGCCTGCAGCGTCAGGCCGAGGTCTTCGGTTGTTTCGCCGCCGTGCAGCCTTTCGGCCAGCGCCTCGGCCTGCGCCGCAAGCGCTTTGGCCGTCGTCTCGGCGCGCCAGCCGCTTTCGACCCGTCCGCTGGCGTCGGCAAACTCCTGCAGCCGCGGTTCGGTGATCTCGTCGACCCGCAGGGCAAATATGCCGCCGTCGGCCAGTTCGGTTATCTCGGGGAAATCGCCCTTGGCCGCCGCCGCCGCGGCCTGCCGGAACGCCTCATAACCGGCGATGCCCTCACCGGACCCCGCGGTCCAGTCGATCTGGCCCTGTCGCATTTCGGTCTCTGCGGCCAGATCCTCCAGCGTGGCACCGCCTGCCAGCAGGTCGTCGATTTCCTCGACCATGTCGCCGATCACCCGGCTGGCCCGGTCCAGGGCGAAATCGTCGACCAGCGTGGCACGGGCAGTCTCGAACGGCGTCTCTTGCGCGGCCAGAATCGCGTTGACGCGAAACAGGGCACCGCCGAGATTGGTGTCGACCGGGCCAACGATGCCCGCCTCGGTGCTGGCGAACACCGCCGCGCCGGCGTCGCCCAGCTCGGCCTTTGTCACGTCGCCCAGATCGATATCGGCCAGGTCCAGTTCACGCTCGGCGACCAGTTCTTCGAACGTAACCTCTCCGGCATCCAGCCGCGCCCGGGCGCCTGCGGCCGCATCGCCCAGGATCAGCCGCTCTACCAGGCGCCGCTCGGGCGTGACGAACTCGGCGATACGCTCTTGATAAAGCTCCTTCAGCGCCTCCTCGTCGATCTCGACCGTGCCGACCAGCATCTCGGGCGTCAGCCAAGCATAGGTGATGGCGCGTTCCTCGGGCAGCATGAAATCTGCCTCGTTGGCCTCGAAATAGGCCCGCAGATCGGCGTCGTTCGGATCGGGAATAGCTGTGTCCAACGCGTCAACCCCCAGAGCGGTAAAGGAAAAATCCCGCCGCTCGCGAATGTATGTCATCAGGGTCGCGGTGTAGACCTCGGGCGCTGTCACGCCGCCCGCCACCGCGCCCTGCACCAGCGTGCGGGCGATCTCGGCGCGCAGGTCCGCCTCGAACTGCTTCTCGGTCAGCCCGGCGCGATCGAGCGTGAAACGATATGCCTCGCGGTCGAACGTGCCGTCCAGCCCCTGAAAGCCGGGGATCGACAGGAGCTGCGTCTTGACCTCTTCGTCACCCGCCGACAGGCCCATCCGGTCGGCCTCGTTCTCCATTGCCGCGGCAGAGACCAGCCGCCCCAGCACCGCCTGGTCCAGCCCGAATGCGCGGGCCTGGCTGAGGGTCAGGTTGGTGCCGGTCTGGGCCGAGAACGCCTGGATCTGGTTTTGCAACTCGCGCGCATAGCGCTGCACCGCGATCTCTCGGTCGCCCACCGTGCCGACAGAGCTGATCGTGCCGCTGAAATTGGTGACGCCGAAACCGCCGAGCCCGAGGATCAACAAGACCAGAATGGTCCAGACGACCGCCTTGGATCCCTTGCTTTTAGAGCCGCTTGCCATGGTCTGCCTCGCCGTATGTGTTCCGTCCGCGATGTCTAGGCGGAACCGGGCAGGGGGGCAAGGTCAGAGCGCCAGGTTTCGCAGGCGCTCAGCCAGCAGGGCGATTGCGTCGCGGTCGATATTGGCAAAGGCAATGCGGAACGCGCGCGCGCCGGCGGGGTCGTCTTTGGGGGTGAACATGGAGCCGGGCAGGGCGAGAACGGCCTGGTTTTGCAGTAATTCCCTTGCGATATCTGCCGAGGGCATATCGTACGGGTATTCCGCATAAGCAAAAAAGGCGCCGCAGCCTTTCAGCCGCCAGCCGGGAAGGCCGCCGATGGCGTGGGCAACCGCGGCGCGGCGGTCGAGGATCTCTGCCCGCTCCCCGGCCAGCCACTGGCCGAGGTTCCGCATCCCCCACAGGGCAGCGCGCTGGCCCAGCTGGCTGGCGCAGATCGTGGTGCTGTCGAGGTATTTCTCAACCTGCGCCAGACGCGCGGTATCGGCCACCAGCGCGCCCACCCGGTGGCCGGTCAGCCGGTAGGCCTTGGAAAAGCTGTAAAGGTGGAACAGCGTGCCGGGCCAGTCGGGGTCGGTGAACAGATCATGCGGCGCGTCGGAACGGGCGTGGAAATCGCGATAGGTCTCGTCGACAATCAGCGCCAGACCGTGGGCCCGGGCCAGGTCGAAGAAGGCGCGCATCAGTTCGGGGGGATATTCCACGCCACCGGGATTGTTGGGTGTGACCAGCACCAACGCCCTTGTGCGCGGGGTGATAAGCGCGGCGGCGCGGTCCGGGTCGGGCTGCAGGTCGCCGCCGGTGGCCAGCGGGACGGCCCGGATGCCGTTCATGGTCAGCCACATCTGGTGATTGAAATACCACGGGGTCGGCAGGATCACCTCGTCGCCGGCCCGCGCCAGCGTGGCGATGGCGGCGGTGAAGGCCTGATTGCAACCGCTGGTGATGGCGACCTGGGTTTCGTCGGCCTCGCCGCCATAGATCGTGGCTATCCGGGCGGCAACCTCGGCGCGCAGTGCCGGCAGGCCCAGATCGGGACCGTAGAGATGTGCGCCCGCGTCGTTCAGAACCATCTCCGCCATCGCCCGACGCAACGGGTCCGGCGGCGGCAGGGCAGGGGCGGCCTGGCTGACATTGATCAGCGGCCTGTCGCCGGAAATCCGGGTCTCGGCCAGCCAGCGATAGGCCTGCATCACAGGCGGCGCGGCGGTTTTGGCCATGTGGGGGTTCAGCGGCAGGCTCATGGATGGGCGCTCATCAAGCCCTCGCGGGCTTTCCTCGCTTCGGTCGCGAGAATGGCCCGCAAGGGCCTGACGAGCGGGGCCCGCCTAGTCACGCCCGCGATAGGGCTCGACATATTGCAGCGCCATGTCCCAGGGAAAGAAGATCCAGGTATCCTGGCTGACCCCGGTGATGAACGTGTCGACCATCGGCTCGCCCATCGGCTTGGCATAGATCGTGGCCACATGGGCGTTTGGCATCACCGCGCGCACCGCCTCCAGCGTCTTGCCGGTGTCCACCAGATCGTCGACCACCAGGATGCCGGTGCCGTCGCTGGCCATGTCGCGATCTGGCATCTTGATGATCCTCGGTTCCGCCTGGGTCTGGTGGTCGTAGCTTTTGACGCTGATCGTGTCGACCATGCGGATGTCCAGTTCCCGTGCCACGATCATCGCCGGCGCCATACCGCCGCGGGTGATCGCCACCACCGCCTTCCAGTGCCCGTTGTCAGGCCCCTTTCCGTCAAGCCGCCAGGCCAGTGCCCGCGCATCCCGGTGCAGCTGATCCCAGCTGACATGAAAACCCTTTTCGTGTGGCAACTGGTCGGTCATTGCTCAGCCCTTCGAAATGTCCGGCGCGTCCACAGCCTTCATGCCGACGATATGATAGCCCGCATCCACATGGTGCGTCTCGCCGGTCACGCCGCCGCCCAGATCGCTCAGCAGATACAGAGCCGAGCCGCCCACGTCGTCGATGCTGACATTGCGGCGCAGCGGTGAATTAAACTCGTTCCACTTCATGATATAGCGGAAGTCGCCGATCCCCGAGGCCGCCAGTGTCTTGATCGGACCGGCTGATATCGCGTTGACCCGGATGCCGTCCTTGCCAAGATCTTCGGCCAGGTAGCGAACCGATGCCTCCAGCGCCGCTTTGGCCACGCCCATCACGTTGTAATGCGGCATCACCCGCTCGGCGCCATAATAGGTCAGCGTCAGCATCGACCCGCCATCGGGCATCATCGCCGCGGCGCGCTGGCAGACCGCGGTGAAGGAATAAACCGAGATGTCCATGGTCATCGAGAAGTTTTCGGGCGAGGTGTCGACATAGCGGCCACGAAGTTCATTCTTGTCCGAAAACCCAATGGCATGCACGACGAAGTCAAGCTTGCCCCAGCGCGCCTGCAGCACCTCGAACAGTGCGTCCAGGCTGGCCTGGTCGCCAACATCGCATTCTACCACAAGATCGGACCCCAGCTGTGCCGCCAGTGGATCGACCCGCTTTTTCAGCGCCTCGCCCTGATAGGAAAACGCCAGTTCGGCACCGGCGCCGGCCAGCGCCTTCGCGATACCCCAGGCGATGGACTTGTCATTGGCAAGACCCATGATCAGCCCGCGTTTGCCCGTCATAAGACCGCTCGCCATGCACCTTCCTCCGCAAACCCTGCGCGCCGTTTAGGCTATTCAATTGGGGGCTTCAAGTGCGCCTGGGCACTCGCGGGCTTGTATCGGGCACGAAACGCGACTACGCCTTGTTTGATGTGACACACTCGGCATCGCAAATGACAGATCGAACTGGGAGATTCGCGGGCGACGACCCGTTTGAGTTGGTGCGCAACTGGCTGGACGAGGCCCGCCAGACAGAGCCTGCCGACGCCGACGCCATGGCACTGGCCAGCGTCGACCCCGATGGCATGCCCAATGTCCGGATGGTGCTGCTGCGCGGGCTGGAGCCGGATGCCTTTGTCTTTTTCACCAACTACGAAAGCGCCAAGGGGCAGGAATTGATTTCTTCGGGCAAGGCTGCATTCGTGTTGCACTGGAAGTCACTGATGCGGCAAATTCGGGTGCGCGGGATCGTGGAAAAAGAGGAGGGCGCGGTTGCAGATGCTTATTACTCGTCGCGCCCGCTGGGCAGCCGGGTCGGGGCCTGGGCTTCGCAGCAGTCGCGCCCGCTCAAGTCAAAGGCGGCTCTGGTGGCGGCGGCGGCCAAAGAGGGCGCCCGTCACGGTCTGCACCCCAAACGCCCGCCCTTCTGGGGCGGCTTCAGGCTGCGGCCGCTGGAAATGGAGTTTTGGGCAAATGGCGATTTCCGCCTGCATGACCGGTTCCGCTGGACCCGCGAGAACCTTGGCGCTGAATGGGTGACAGAACGGCTCAATCCGTGACCTTCACGGTTCCTGGAATGCGACATTTGGAAACGACGGTACCCTTTTTAACTTGGCAAGCGGTGAAAGGTTTGAGACAACAAGTTAACGATAACGTACGCCAAAGTGCGAGCTGAGGGTAACATGACTGACGCCGACGACATCGCGCAACCGGTTGAAGGCCAGGTAAAGTGGTTTGATCCTACCAAGGGTTTCGGTTTCGTAGTCC
Source organism: Paracoccaceae bacterium (assembly GCA_024226455.1). Classification (GTDB taxonomy): domain Bacteria; phylum Pseudomonadota; class Alphaproteobacteria; order Rhodobacterales; family Rhodobacteraceae; genus JAAELR01. Next base: position 9,651 of record JAAELR010000031.1, on the reverse strand, counting down.
CGGACGCAAGCGGGGCCGACATCTTGCTGCATGCAAATGTCCTGCGCAATTTCGGGCAAAGCTCTGTCGCCGACGGCTCGCGCATCTCGCTGATCGTGCAAAGCACCGCGCGCGGGGTGCAGGCGGTCGAGGTGCTGTCGATAGAGCCGACCCACGATCAGGGCTCGCCGGCGCTGCCTGATATCCCAACGGAGTCGGGCGATTTCTCGCTGGATGAACTGCCGTTCGAACCGGCCCGGGTCAAATGGTTTGACAAGGGCAAGGGGTTCGGATTCGCCAATGTCTTCGGGCGTTCCGAGGATGTCTTTGTTCACACCGAAGTGCTGCGCTGGTCGGGGCTTGCCGATTTACAGCCGGGCGAGGCCGTGGCACTGAGGGTCATCGAAGGTGAGCGGGGCAGGATGGCGGCCCAGGTGGCGGCCTGGGACGCGGTGTTGAGGACGAAAACGTGAAATCACTGGTTGTTGCCGCGATTTGGGTGGCGAGTGCGGGTCTGGCGGCGGCGCAATGCGGCGAGACCCGGGTCGATCTGCGCGGGGAGTGGGGTGCTGCCCGGTTCACGGTCGAACTGGCCGACACGCACGACACGCGGTCGCTGGGGCTGATGAGCCGCCCGTCGCTGGCTTCCAGCGCCGGCATGCTGTTCGTCTATGAGGAGCCGCAGACAGTGGCATTCTGGATGGAAAACACGCTGATCGCGCTCGACATGATCTTCCTGTCGGCCGATGGCGTGGTGCAGAAGATCCATGAAAATGCCGTGCCGCTGGATCGCACGCTGATCCCGGGCGGCGACGATATCCTGGCGGTGCTCGAGATAAACGGCGGCATGTCCGCCATGCTGGGCGTCACGGTCGGCTCGCAGCTGCGCCACCCGCGGCTCGATCAGGCCGGCGCCGCCTGGCCTTGCGAAGAATAGTAGCGCCCGGGGGGTTCCCACACCGGCCCGGCTGGGCTATGACGCCCGCGTCGGGGCGTGGCGCAGTCTGGTAGCGCACCTGTTTTGGGAACAGGGGGTCGTGAGTTCGAATCTCGCCGCCCCGACCATCTAAGATCGTTGCAAAGGCCGATTGTCGCGCCACTCGGTTGCCGGGTTTTGTGTCTTGCAAACGTGGCCTATGGCCGCGGAAAACAAGGACAAAAGGACATTCTGCGATGCAACAAATCGCCGCTCACGAGCCGAGCGCAGCCGGTGGCTGTTGGTTGCCCGCCCCTGCGCCGGGCAGTTTTTCAGCCACGGCGCTGGCCGCCGATCTGATCCGCGTGGTCGACGCAGAGGACTATGCCATCGTGCCCCTCGGCGGGCTCTGCGACGGGTATGACAGCTTTCGCGATCATTTGACCGCTATTGCAGAGGCGCTGGGCAGCTGCATGGTCCAGAACGAAGCTGGTGATACGCTGATCGATATCTTCGATCACGATGTCGGGCGTATCGAACAAGGCGCGCGCTATCATCAGACCCGGCAGGGCGGCGATATTCACACCGATAGTGTCAACCGCCCCGAGCCGATGAAATACCTGTGTCTGGGTTGTGCGTCGCCTGCGTTGATCGGTGGTCAGTCTATCGTCATCCATGCCACAGACGTGCTGCAGCGGATGCGTGCGCAGCCGGATGTGATAGAGACCCTGTCGCAGCCATTCCTGTTCGAAACCCGTGGCATGACCGCCGAACCCGTGCTGTTTGAAATGCCGGTGCTGACAGAGACACCGCAGGGCCCGTCGTTCCGTTATCTGCGGTCCTACATCGAAAGCGCGCATCGGCGCGGTGGCCGCCCGCTGACACCGGCGCAGGTCTATGCCCTGGACGTTCTCGATGCGTATCTGGATATTTCCGACCTGCAAAGCCGCCTTTTTCTGCGTCAGGGCGATTTTCTGGTTACCGCCGATACCTGCGTGTTCCATGGCCGCACCAGCTTTGTCGATGGGCCGCGGCCCGGCGCCTGGCGCCCGGGCCGCCATATGTTGCGCTTCTGGGTCGAATAGCGCGCCCTGGTCCCGCATGTAGCGGCCAATATGCGCGCCAACCACTAAATCCGCGATTCTCAAGCTGGCTCACCGGAGTGGTATTCATGCCACGCGCTTGACCACTGGCAAATACACAAGTTCTGGCGCAATGGTCGCGGCGGCGATTTCATGATCTTTTGAAGCAGGATTTCAGCTTGGCGGGGTAAGCATCTGCGCGGCAAACGAAAACCGCAAAGTCTGCACTACCACCCTGTGGATAACTCTGGCTTGTGGCACGAAAATGAATCAATTCCTTAATGGGAAGATGCAAATTCAACGTCTACCGTCAATCGAAATTACCAGTGCATAAGTCGGATTTTTTGATTGACCTGACCCCGCCATCTACGCCAGATTGTGCACGCCGACACGGTGGCTACAAGATATAGTGGCGAGGCCGGACGGCGGGGAAACACAACCTTTTTCGACTCTCGGGGACACCCAGAGCCGCAGGCGAGGCCACAGGCATCGTTTGGGGGATGTTTTTGCCTGCGTTCGAATGGTCGGCGGGGAGTGGTTGGACCAGATTGCCGTCAGAGCAATCGGTCCGGAAACATGGCAAAAGAAACGCGGCGGGAACATGCCGCGAAAAAATGAGGCAAAACCAGCAATGCAAATACCACGCAAGTTTACCAAGGCAGGCCAAGACGCGTATACCGATATCAAATTTACCCTGACCAGTTCGGAGATTCGCAATCCCGACGGCACCGTGGTGTTCAAGAACGACGACATCGAGGTCCCTGCCGCGTGGAGCCAGGTTGCCGGTGACGTCCTCGCCCAGAAGTATTTTCGCAGGGCCGGTGTTCCCGCCAGGCTGAAGCGTGTGCGTGAGAAGGGCGTGCCCGAATTCCTCTGGCGCTCTGTTCCCGACGGAAACGATGTCGAGACCGGCGGCGAGCAATCGGCCCGGCAGGTTTTTGACCGCCTTGCCGGTGCCTGGACCTATTGGGGCTGGAAGGGCGGCTATTTCTCGACCGAAAAGGACGCAAGCGCCTATTTCGACGAGATGCGCCACATGCTGGCCACCCAGCGCGCCGCACCGAACAGCCCGCAATGGTTCAACACCGGCCTACACTGGGCCTACGGCATCGACGGTCCGGCCCAGGGGCACTATTATGTAGACTACAAGACCGGCAAGCTGACCAAATCGAAATCCAGCTACGAACACCCCCAGCCGCATGCCTGCTTCATCCAGTCGGTCAGTGACGATCTGGTCAACGAGGGCGGTATCATGGACCTTTGGGTGCGCGAGGCGCGGCTGTTCAAATACGGCTCCGGCACCGGCACCAATTTCTCCTGGCTGAGGGGCGAGGGTGAGGCCTTGTCGGGTGGGGGAAAATCCTCTGGCCTGATGGGGTTCTTGAAGATCGGCGACCGCGCGGCGGGCGCCATCAAGTCGGGCGGCACCACGCGGCGCGCCGCCAAGATGGTGATCGTCGATGCCGACCATCCCGATATCGAGGAATACATCAACTGGAAGGTCAAGGAGGAACAGAAGGTCGCCAGCCTGGTTGCCGGTTCCAAGGCGCATGAAACCAGGCTGAACGAGATCTTCGCCGCTATCGGTCAATGGGACGGCGATCTGGCCGACGCCACCGACCCCGGCAAGAACCCGCAGCTCAAGACCGCCGTGCGCGCCGCCAAGAAGGCCGCGATCCCCGAACCCTATGTCAAGCGCGTGCTGGACTATGCGCGCCAGGGTTATACCTCTATCGAGTTTCCCACCTACGACACCGACTGGGACTCGGAGGCCTACAGCTCCGTTTCCGGCCAGAACTCCAACAACTCGGTGCGCGTCACCGACGCTTTCCTTGAGGCAGTCGCCGAAGATGCCGACTGGGAGCTTATCCGCCGCACCGACGGCAAGGTGTCGAAAACCATCAAGGCCCGCGATCTTTGGGAGCAGATCGGCCACGCCGCCTGGGCCTGTGCCGATCCCGGCATCCAGTATCACGATACGGTCAACGCCTGGCACACCTGCCCCGAAGACGGCCAGATCCGCGGGTCGAACCCCTGTTCAGAGTACATGTTCCTCGACGACACCGCCTGCAATCTCGCCTCGATGAACCTGCTGACCTTCTGGGCCGACGGCCAGTTTCAGGCCGAGGACTTTGTGCACGCCACGCGGCTCTGGACCCTGACGCTGGAAATCAGCGTGATGATGGCGCAGTTCCCGTCCAGGGAAATCGCGCGGCTGTCTTATGATTTCCGCACCCTCGGCCTTGGCTATGCCAATATCGGCGGTCTGCTGATGAACATGGGGCTCGGCTACGACAGCAAAAAGGGCCGCGCCATGTGCGGTGCCCTGACCGCGGTCATGACCGGCGTGGCCTATGCCACCAGCGCCGAGATTGCCGGAGAGCTTGGCGCCTTCCCGGGCCACGCCCGCAACGCCGATCACATGCTGCGCGTGATCCGCAACCACCGCAACGCGGCGCATGGCAACCTTGATGGTTACGAGGAGCTTGCGATCAAGCCGGTGCCGCTCGACCACGGCAATTGCCCCGACGCAATGCTGGTCGCCCTGGCCACATCCGCCTGGGACGAGGCGCTGAGCCTTGGCACAAAGCATGGATTCCGCAATGCCCAGACCAGCGTCATTGCGCCCACCGGCACCATCGGCCTGGTGATGGATTGCGACACCACCGGGATCGAGCCCGATTTCGCGCTGGTGAAATTCAAAAAGCTCGCGGGCGGCGGGTATTTCAAGATCATCAACCGCTCGGTGCCGGCGGCGCTGGAAACCCTCGGATACTCCTCCTCCCAGGTTGAAGAGATCGTTTCCTACGCCGTCGGCCACGGAACCCTGGGCAAAGCGCCCGGCATCAACCACAGGTCGCTGATCGGCCACGGCTTTGGTCCGAAAGAGCTGGACAAGATAGAGGCCGCGCTGCCCAGCGCCTTCGACATCCGGTTCGTCTTTAACCAGTGGACGCTGGGCGAGGAGTTCTGCACCGGCCCGCTGGGCATCCCGGCCGACAAACTGGCCGATCCGGGTTTCGACCTGCTGCGCCATCTCGGCTTCAACCGGTCAGAGATCGACGCCGCCAACGACCATGTCTGCGGGACCATGACGCTGGAAGACGCGCCGCATCTCGACAAGGCCCACTACTCGGTCTTCGATTGCGCCAACCCCTGCGGCAAGAGGGGCAAGCGCTTTCTTTCGGTCAACAGCCATATCGACATGATGGCCGCCGCCCAGTCATTCATCTCTGGCGCCATATCGAAGACCATCAACATGGCCAATGACGCCAGCATCGAAGAAGTGCAGCAGGCCTATGAACGCTCGTGGGCGATGGGGGTCAAGGCCAACGCGCTTTACCGCGACGGCTCTAAACTGTCGCAACCCCTGGCCTCGGCGCTGGTCGAGGATGACGACGAGGCCGCCGAGGTGCTCGAAACCGGCAACCCGGTAGAGAAAGCCCAGGTGTTTGCAGAGAAGATCGTCGAGAAGGTGGTGATCAAGGAGGTGATCAGCCGCGCCCGCGACAAGATGCCAGAGCGCCGCCGCGGCTATACGCAAAAGGCCATCGTCGGTGGCCACAAGGTCTATCTGCGCACCGGCGAATACCAGGATGGCAACCTGGGTGAGATATTTATCGACATGCACAAGGAGGGCGCGGGCTTTCGCGCCATGATGAACAACTTTGCCATCGCCGTTTCCGTGGGCCTGCAATACGGCGTGCCGCTGGAGGAATTCGTCGAGGCCTTCACCTTCACCCGCTTCGAACCGGCGGGCATGGTGCAGGGTAACGAAACCATCAAGAATGCCACCTCGATCCTCGACTATATCTTCCGCGAACTGGCGGTCAGCTATCTCGACCGCACCGATCTGGCGCATGTCAAACCCGAGGGCGTCAGTTTCGACGAACTGGGCCGGGGCGACGAGGAAGGCAAACGCAACTTTGCCGAGGTGCCGGATTCGGGCGGTTTCGATCAGATGGAGGTGCTGAGAAAAGTCGTATCGACCGGATACCTTCGCAACCGACCGCCGCAGGAACTGGTGGTGCTGAACGGCGGCCAGAGCGGCGCCGTGGCGCTGAACGGGGCAGGCGACCCGATGGCGACGCTGCAGGCGCTGGTGCCGGAAGTGGCCGACACCATGGTGGCGGCGACAACCACCACCGCGGTGGCCAGCGGCACCGTCAAGATCGACGCCCGCTTCAAGGCGCGCTTGCAAGGCTTCGAGGGCGACCCTTGCAGCGATTGCGGCAACTACACGCTTGTGAGGAACGGCACCTGCATGAAATGCAATACCTGCGGCGCGACCAGCGGCTGCAGTTGAACGGGCGGCTGCGAGTTTTCGACCAGAACTCGCAGGCGTAACAAACAGGGTGGGGGCGGACGATCGGTCCTTGCCCATCCTTACACGGGGCGGGTGCGCTCGCCCCTGACGCGGATTAGGCCGCAGGCAGAAACCGGGCGGTACATCAAACGAGCCTGATCAGCGAGACTGGGCCCCTTCGGGGGCCCATTTTCTTTGCCAACGCAGATCAGCCCGGTCAGCCCGGCCAATTCGTTCGGGCGGGGTTTCACCCCGTCATCCCGCGGCCATACGCGGCCCACTATGCGCCCGGCACAAGCCACTCGACCGGCACATCCCCAACAAAGGGGACCCATCGGGATCAATGGCCGATCCTGGTTTTGTTGCCCAAACGGGCGGCGGGCGCCGCTTTCCTTCCTTTGTCGCCTGGCCTAGGCTTTGGCAGGGTTACAAGGCGATATGATGACCGATCCAGCGGCGACATCCCGGGCGCGGACCCTCTGGGCGATCGGGATATTCCTGACCGCGCTGCTGCTCTTTGATCTGATGGGGCTGGTGATCAAGCATCTGTCGCCGAACTACTCGGCGGCAGAGCTTTCCGCCTATCGCAACCTCTTTGGCCTGATCCCCAGCGCCATCGCACTATGGTGGACCGCCGCCTGGCACCGGCAGGCAAGGCCCAGGATGCTGCGCCAATGGCGGCTGGCCTATCTGCGTGGCGCCGTGGTGGTCTTTGCGCAGTTCATGTTCTACCTGTCGCTCGGTCGGCTGGCCTTTTCCACTGCGACGACCATCTCTTACTCCAACGCGCTGTTCATGACCGCCTTCGCGGTGCCTTTGCTGGCCGAGAGGGTCGGGGTGATGCGCTGGATGGCGGTGCTTGCCGGGTTCGTGGGCGTGGTGATGGTGATGGGTCCGGGGCGCGATGCTTTCACGCCCGATGCCCTGCTGCCGCTGGCGGCGGCTGCACTATACGCGCTGACCGGGGTGACGGCGCGGATGTTCGACACCGAGGTGCCCAGCCCGCTGGTCAACCTGCATTCTTCTGCCGCGGCGGCAGTGGGCGCGCTGCTGCTGACGCTGCTGCTTGGAGGTTTCTCCGGGGTCCGGTCGCCGGTCGATCTGGGCTGGATCGTGGCGATGGGGGCATTCGGAGGCTCAGCGGTGCTCTGCCTGGTGATCTCGTTTCGGATGACCGAGCAGTCGAACCTGGCGCCGTTTTCCTATTTCGGCATCCCGCTGGCCTTTGCGCTCGGCTGGCTGTTCTTTGACGAGGCGCCCTGGCGTGACCTGTTCCCCGGCGCGCTGCTGATCATTGCCGGCGGGTTGCTGATCGTCTGGCGAGAGCGCCGCCTGGCGCGCCCGCCGGGTGATCGGTGATGTACATGAAAACCAGCAGGTTACATGAGAAGTCTCACAGGCGCGCCGCCGGTCAATGCAGATGCACCCCTGCGCCCTCCAGCGTCGGTCTGGCCATGCGGGTGGATCGGACGGGGCGAAAGCCCATGGTTCGGGCCCTGTGGCGGTTGCAACCGATCCGGGGTGCCGGGACCCCGCGCTGTCCAGCAACGCACCCGCTCAATGGATGTGCAACAAAGCGCGCATCAGCCCGGGTTTCCGTAACGGCAGGCTTTGCGCGCAACCGGATCGCACCTAAATTCAGACCCATGCCGCTCCTTTCAGCACAGCGCCCGCTCTATTCCCGTGCCGAGTATCTTTCGGACGCGGTGGTGCATGTGCTGGGCCTGGTGGCGGTGCTGTCGGCGGTGCCGGTGCTGGTGACCCTGACGGTGCTGTGGCGCGGCGATGCCTCTGCCATCGTGGGCATATCGGTCTATGGCGCCGCGCTGATCGCCATGATCGGCATGTCGGCGCTTTATAACATCAACCGGTCCGAGCGCTGGAAGGGCCTGCTGCAGCGGCTGGATCATTCGGCGATCTACATCAAGATCGCCGGCACCTACACGCCCTTCACCCTGCTGACCGGCGGTCAGGGCGCGGCTCTGCTGGCCGGGCTCTGGGGCGCCGCACTGGCGGGCTCGGGGCTGAAGCTGGTCGATCCGAACCGGTTCCGCTGGCTGGCTCTGGCGCTCTATCTCGGCATGGGCTGGGCCGGCATGCTGGCGGGCGGGGCGGTTTTCGCGCAGTTGTCGGGGCCGGTGCTGGCGCTGATCGTCGCCGGCGGGCTGCTCTATACTGCCGGAGTGGTGTTCTACGTCTTCGACCGCCTGCCGCACCACATGACCGTCTGGCATGCCTTTGTGCTGGCAGCCTCGGTGCTGTTCTTCGCCGCCGTGACCCTGCACATGGCCGACACATCGGTCCAACTGGCGGCGCTCTGAGGGACCCGACCGGTCGGATCAGGCGGCATCAGCCGCTCCCTGATCGGGTGGTTCCGTCCGAAACATGCAGCGCCGGTTCGGCAAGCGGGCGGACAGGCGAAACTGCCAGATTGCGCGGCCCCATGGGTCGCTCAAAAGGCCCGGTCCGGAGGTTTTCCCGCAATCACGCTATTTTGCTATTGACGTTGCCCCCTGAGCGTGCATTATTAAAATAGAGTTAACAGTTCATCCCAAAAGCTGCCTGGGGGGGGGATTTTGGCGTCGGCCTGACGGTGCGTGTTGCTGCACCGGGGCAGACCATGGCGCGTTGGGAAGCACAGCAGGCCGACGGCCACCGAACGCTATGGCGCTTGCGAGTACGCTCGAGGCGATGGCAGGTGGACGCCGGTGCAGTGAGTGCCGTGCAAGCGGCGCCTTCATAGACAACTAATCATGCAAAGATTCCGACGGGGGGATACTAAAATGGCAACCGTGCTTTTGGACACAACACACTTCGTAGCACTAGCAAACTTTACAACTAATGACGCCTTTGCCTCATGGACTGATGTAAACATTACTGCATTCGAGTCGGAAGTTGTTGACCGAGATGGGGATTTGAAGTTGGACTCGTTGGGGTCCACCCCGGACTATTGGCTTAACCCAGCCATACAATACACTGGGTGGGTTGTTAATATCATTGGGAATAACTACGGCATTTTTATGGGCACGTCGCACGGGGAGACGACGGCTTACGTCCCCTACGATGAGGCTTTTGACAACTTGGCTAAGACAGCCAACTGGCCATCCATTACGTACCAAAGGATATTAGATGACGCAATAACCAGTAATTGTTTCGCCGCCGGCACCGGCATTGCCACGCCCGCGGGCGAAACCGCGGTCGAAGAGTTGCAAATCGGCGATACCATACTGACCGCGGATGGCCGCGCCGTTGCGGTCAAGTGGATCGGTCACCAGACCGAGCGCCCGGTCATCGGATTGATGAACCAAAGGCTCGAACCGGTGCGCATCTGCGCCGGCGCGCTGGGCCAGGGTTTGCCGCTCGCCGAT
>JAAELR010000030.1 GCA_024226455.1 Paracoccaceae bacterium | reverse complement strand
TTCTGTTCCGTCACTGAACTTCAGGCGGCGATCAACCGATATCTGAAAGAACATAACGCAGATCCAAAGCCTTTTCATTGGAATAAATCAGCCGACAAAATCCTCGAAAAACTGCACCTTCCGAATGAGTCAGTGCACTAGGTCATGGCCTGCCTATCAAGACCACCGACAGCCTGTCGCGCTTCGAAAAAGGGCGTCGTACGAATTCCCAGCAAACTTCTTGGGGAAATGAAGACGTGGGGTCAGGAAAGCCCCTATGTGATCAGCTACGAAGGCAATCCAGTTGGTGATGTTAAGAAGGCATTTGGAGCTGCCGCCAAGCGTGCAGCCGTGAATGATGTGAGCCCTCATACTCTCAAGCACACTTCGGTGACTTGGGCTTTCATGGCTGGCATGACGCTCAAGCAAGCAACGGACTACTTCGCAACCTCTCGCGAAACTCTGGAAGATATTTACCGCTCTTACAGCCCGCACGCTCAGAAAGAAGCGGCTGCGATCATGGACAAAGTGCTCTGAAGAGCGAACTTCGGCAGGCCTCCGATGGCGAGGGGCAAGCACTCCGGCAACTACTGATGAGAACGAAGAACGTACAAAACAGCCCCTGAAACGTTGCGGATATCGTTGCGGAGAATTCCGAAAAAAACAAAAGGCCCCGTCAGGGGCCTTGTTTTATTGGTCGGAGTGAGAGGATTCGAACCTCCGACCCCTGCCTCCCGAAGACAGTGCTCTACCAGGCTGAGCTACACTCCGACCGTGACGGGCGGAGTACAAAAGGATTCGCGGTTTGGCAAGCGCAATCACCTCTTGCCAGTTCCGCGACGCAATAGGCTTCCCACCCGCAGCCCGTTGGAGGTTCCCAGACGGGTTCTGGTGCGCAGGACCGGAGTGTTGCGCGACACCGAACCGGTGGTTTCACGGCGTAGGATGTAAAGGCCGCTCAACGCGATGATCGCGGTACCGGCGTAGGTGTTGGTGTCGGGATACTCGCCGAACAGAAGCGCGCCGAAGATCGCGGCCCAGATGATCTGGGAATACTGCATCGGAGCGACGACGATGGCATCGCCCCTGCGGTATGCAGCGATCAGCAGTTGCATCGCTACGATAACCAGCAGCGAGACGACCGCCAGCTTCGCTAGGTCGGCCAGCGGCAGCGGCTTGTAGACCAGGGGAAGCAGTGCGCCGGTGAGGATGAAGTTCGTCATCATCGGGTAAAGCACCATCACCACGCCGCGTTCCTGTCGGCCGATCTTGCGCACAATGACAGAATTGAGCGCACCGAAGAACGCCGCGGCCAGCGCCGCCAGGTGCCCGGAGCCCGGCGTCGTGGCCGTGGGGTCGAGAACCACGATCACGCCGATCAGACCGACGGCGACGGCAAGGCCGCGACGCAGGCGGACCACCTCACCCAAAAGCGGGATTGCCAGCACCGTGATCAGCAGCGGCGACGCAAAGACGATGGCATAGACCTGCGACATTGGCAGCAGACTAAACGCAAAGAAGGCGCAGATACCGGCCAGCGAACCAGAGACGCTGCGCAGCCCCAGCCACCAGGGATGCACCGGGCGCAGGGTTCCCGGTGTCTCGTCGCGCATCATAATGATGGCGATCAGCGGAAAGCTGAGCAGCGCGCTGAAGAACACGATCTGGACTGGCGAGTAGCGTGTGCCCAGATCCTTAACGATCACGTCATGGGTCGAGAACACGGCAAAGGCTGCCAGGCCGGCAAGCGCGGCCAGATGGGTGGCGGATAGTCTGAACGGTCCGGGCATCGGTTGGGCCTGCGACAAGGATGGTTGAGAGACTCAGCTATCCCTACACCGGAAAACCACGCCCCGGACTCCCTGTCTTTGCATAACCGCTATGTATCCGGTTCAGCGCTTTAAAGGCTCGCGTCGAGCGCCGCCAGGATCGTGTCGCCCATGCCGCTGGTCGATACCGGCTCGACCCCATCTTGCCCGATCAGGTCTGCGGTGCGGGCGCCCTCGGCCAGCACCTTTTCGATCGCCGCTTCCAACCGGTCGGCCTCGGCCCCTGCGTCAAAGCTGTAGCGCAGGGCCATGGCGAAGCTGAGGACGCAGGCGATCGGGTTGGCCTTGCCCTGCCCGGCGATGTCCGGCGCAGAGCCATGCACCGGCTCGTACAGAGCCTTGGGTCGGCCGTTCTCCATCGGAGCGCCGAGGCTGGCCGAAGGCAGCATGCCAAGCGAGCCGGTCAGCATTGCGGCGCAGTCCGACAGCAGGTCGCCAAACAGGTTGTCGGTGACGATCACATCGAACTGCTTGGGCCAGCGGCAGAGCTGCATCGCGCCGGCATCGGCGTACATGTGCGACAGTTCGACGTCCGGGTATTCGGCATCGTGGATCTCGGTCACCACTTCGCGCCACAGGATGCCCGATTCCATCACGTTGGCCTTCTCCATCGAGCAGACCTTGTTGCCCCGCCGCCCCGCCAGTTCTAAGGCCGACCGCGCCACCCGGGCGATCTCGGATTCAGTATAGCGCTGGGTATTGATACCGACGCGCTCGTTGCCTTCCTTGTGGATACCGCGCGGTTCGCCAAAATAGACACCCGAAGTCAGCTCGCGCACGATCATGATGTCGAGCCCCGCCACCACGTCCTTTTTCAGCGACGAGAAATCGGCTAGCGCGTCAAAGCATTGCGCCGGACGCAGATTGGAGAACAGGTCCATCTCCTTGCGCAAGCGCAGCAGCCCCCGTTCGGGCTTCACACTGAAATCGAGATCGTCGTATTTCGGCCCTCCCACAGCGCCAAGCAGCACCGCGTCGGCCTCTTGCGCCGTGGCCATGGTCTCGTCGGTCAGCGGCGTGCCATGCGCGTCATAGGCCGAGCCGCCGACAAGATCTTCGCTGACGTCGAATTGCAGCCCGCGCTTGTCGCTGTACCAGCCGATGATACGACGCACCTGGGCCATGACCTCGGGGCCGATACCGTCTCCGGGAAGGATAAGAAGCGAAGGGTTGCCCATGGTGGACTCCTGACATGTTCTGCGGTTCGCGACCGCCTAGCCTGTCCGCCTATTGGGGTCAAGAAAACTGCCCCCGCAGATGACGCGCCAAATGATCCCAGACCAGCCGGACCCGCGGCGAACGGCGCAGCTTTGCATGGCAGGCCAGCCAGACCGGCAGCGGCGGCAAAGGCAGGTCGGGCAGAACCTGTTCGACGGTCGGATCGCCGCGCCCGGTGGGCAGTTGGCAGAACCCCACCCCGCAGCCGGCGCGCACCAGTTCCCAATATGTGGTCTGGTGATCGCAGCGGATGTCGAACCAGTCTCGATCTGCCGGCCAGCCCAATGCGCGCATACCGCGGATGATGGCGTCGTTGTTGTCATAGCCGACAAGGCTGTGGCGCTGCAGGTCTTCAGCGTTCTCGGGGCGTCCGGCGGTATCGAGATACGAGGTGGCGCCGAACAATCCCAAAGGCATGTCGCCCAGATGCCGGGTCAGTATGTCCAACTGCTCTGGTCGGTACATGCGGATAGCGATATCGGCCTCACGAAACAGCAGGTTCTCACTTGCGTCGCTGGCGACCAGTTCGATGGCGATGCCCGGTGCTTGTTGCCGCAAGCTGGCCAGAACCGGTGGCAACACATGGTGCGAGAAGAACTCGCTGGCGGCCAGCCTGATGGTGCCACCGGTCTGCTCTGCCTCTCCAGCGGCGATCAACGCCAGACGCCCGGCGGCATCGCGCATCGCCTGTGCGGGCTCGACCAGTGCCGCGCCGACCTCTGTCAGTGCCATGCCACGCGGCTGCCGGTCGAACAGCCGCACCCCCAGCGCCACCTCGGTCGCCTGCACATGGCGCCCGATTGTCGGCTGGCTTTGCCCCAGATGCCGCGCAGCGCCCGACAAGGACCCGGTTTCGGCAACGGCGAGAAAGGCCTGCACCATCGACCAATCGAGAGAGGTAAGCGGTTTATCCATCCATTTTTGAATACCACATCCTCGGCCTTGCGCAATTTCAATTCGAAAACGGATTGGTATCTATCGTGTGGAACAGCAAAGGACAAAACATGACCGCCACCGCTCTCATACTCGGCGCCAATGGCCGCTTTGGCCACAACGTCGCCAGCGCCTTCGCCTCTGCCGGCTGGAATGTGCGCCGGTTCGACCGCAGCAACGACACACTCGACCGCGCCTCGGAGGGTGCCGACATCATCGTCAATGGTTGGAATCCAGCCTATCCCGACTGGGCCACCACAGTCCCCGCCCTCACCCGCCAGATCATCGCCGCCGCGCGGCAAAGCGGCGCCACGGTGCTGGTTCCCGGCAATGTCTACGTTTACGGCGAGGGCTCGCCCACGTTGCTCGCTCCCGGCACGCCGCATTCCGCGACCAACCCGCTGGGCCGGGTACGCATCGAGATGGAGGCCGCCTGCCGCGCCTCGGATGTGCAGACGATCCTGCTGCGGGCGGGCGACTTCATCGATAACGAGGCTTCCGGCAACTGGTTCGACCGGGTCATGACAACCAAGCTGGACAAGGGCAAGCTGGTCTATCCCGGGCGCTGTGACGTCGCGCACGCCTGGGCCTACCTGCCCGATCTCGCCGCCGCCTGTGTCGCACTGGCCGAACAGCGCGAAACGCTGGCGCGATTCGAGGAGGTACCGTTCCCGGGCTACACCATGACCGGCAATGAACTGGCCGCGGCATTGACCAAGGTCACCGGGCGCAGCGTCGAGGCCGCGCCGATGCCCTGGTTGCCGATCCGGTTGGCCCGGCCGATCTGGCCGATGGCCCGCCACCTGCTGGAAATGCGGTACCTGTGGACCATGCCGCACCGGCTGGACGGTACACGGTTCGGCCAGCTTCTGCCCGATGCTACTCAAACCCCTTTGCGCCAGGCACTTGCCGCGGCACTAGAACTCGACATCCACCCACACCAGGCGGTGGCGTGAGGCGCTTTCGGCGCCGCCCTCCGAAGGCCAGACCACCGCGGCGCCGGTCACTGCAAGACCTGCATCTGGCAGCACATAGCTGATCCGCAGATTGCCAGGGCCCTTGATGTCGGACCAGTCGGCGGTGTCGAGCGCCGGATCACCCGACTGCGCGTCATTGGCCCCACCCTGAGCCCGGGCAGCCTCTGCCCCCGCCTTGTTGCCTGGACGCGGATCCTGCAGCCGGGGATGGCCCAGCAGCCCGGCCATCGCCGCATGCCACCCCTCACCGTCTTCCGGGTCGAGATTGGACCTGCCCAGCAGAACCACTGGACCCTCCGGCGCGGGACCGGCAATGTCCCCGTCCAGATAGCGCGTCCAGAACACCACCTCGTCATGATTGCGCCTGCCGTTGCGGTCCTCGGGCCCGTCAAACACCGGCGGGCCTGCAGAAAATGCTAAAAGATACAGAACCCCACCGCCCGGCACTCGCACTGGCACTTCCCAGTGCCCTGTCGAAGACAGACGCTGCATCCCATGCGCCTCGATAGAGGGAAACGGCGCGCCGTCGCGCTCTGGCAGCAGCGCGCCGGGCAAGTCCTTCCACAAGAACCCCGTGAAGTTACGTATTGCGCCCCTGTCGATCTCTAGCCGCGACAGCAGCGCCATTGCGCCTTGCCCCGAGAACCGCCCGTACCCTTGCGCGTCGCCCGGACCTCCGGTCCGCCCGTCGCCGTCAAGGTCCAGCGCGGTCGCCATGCCCCGGTTGGGCCGCAAGGTAACCAGGTAAGGATAGCCCGCGCCGCCGATCCGGTCGTTCAATGCGGCCAGCGCGTGTTGTCCGGCATCCCAGTCGATGCCGGTCAACAAAATGATGTCGGGGGAAATCTGCGCCAGCGTGGCAGCGACCGCCGCGGCTTGCGTGTCCTCATCCGACAGGATGTCCCGCAACAGCAGCCCAGGCCCCTTACGGCTGAGTTCAACATGCCAGGTTGCGATGCGGATGGTCTCTGCTGCGGCCCCGGTTGCGGCCAGCAGCGCAAGGATCAGGCCGGTTGCAAGGCCTTTGCCTGTCTTGCGGATTTGCGCCGGTTGCGTTCGACAAGCTCTGCGATCCGGCCCAGCGCCAGGCCGCGCATCAACAGGCTTGCGGGAAGAAATGCCCATGCGGCCACAATCCAAACCATCGACTGCGGGTTCTCTAGCGTGACTGGGCCGAAAAGGCCCTCTGACGCCTTCAACACCGCCGGTATGAAGAATGGCAGGGTAAATCCTACGATCAGGTTAAAGCGCGCGTCGCGGCCGAGCCTCTGCACCACGTCGCCGCCCGAGGTCGGATCGAAGGTGGGCATGTTGATCCAGACATTGAACGGACCATTGCCCAGAGGCCAGTTGCGCACCCGGACGAAGAAGTAGAACACCGCCAGCGTCAGCATCGAGACAAAATAGCTGATCCCGGCCGCCATGCGGATCCGTTCGACCTGCGCAAAACCGGTGTCCTCGGGCAACAGCAGCACTATCTGCCGGACCGGACTGTAGGGAAAATCGATGGCATCGCCGATATTGGTGCCGAACGTGGTGACAAACTGGGTCAGCGCGGTTGGCTGCGCCTCTCCGCGTACCACCACAGAGATCAGGAACACGGTGGCAAAGAGCGAGATGAACCGCAGCCGGTTGAACGGCGGCGCGTTCCGGAACTCGACAAGACCGGGATAGATCGAGGCATACTCGAAGATGGTGAGAGCGGCCGCGAAGATCGAGACCAGAGCCACGATCTGTGTCATGTCGCTATTGACGCCCGGCAATAGCAGGGCCGGTGTCGCAATCAGCAACACCATCAAAACTGCGCGCAGTACTGCGCCTGTCAAACGGGAAATCACCGCTCTATACCCTCAAACTGGCCGAACGCAGTACCATGCCGCGCTCTTGTCCCACCTTGATCCCGTCGATTGTGACGGGCTGCCTCATCTTTGCCCAACTTTTGCCCACTTTCATTTTATCCAGCAAGTGTCTGGAAAAGATAACAAAAAGATTCGGGCAATTTCGGGGTGGAACTGGTGCGCTATTGCAACCATTTCAAAGCGGAATTGGGCCGCAATAATGGCGCGGCCCAAGATGTTGTGGAAATGGTCAGATCAGACCCAAGGCCGCGTGGCCTTCGATTTGGCCTCGAATGTGTCGATATTCGCCGATCGCTCCATGGTCAGGCCGATATCGTCGAGCCCGTCGAGCAGACATTGCTTCTTGAAGGGGTCGACCTCGAAGCTGATCACCTCGCCGTCGGATGTGGTGATCTCCTGCTTTTCGAGGTCCACCGTCATGCGGGCATTCTGGCCCTTTTCGGCGTCCTTCATCAGGATATCGACCTGCTCTTGCGGCAGCGGGATCGGCAGGATGCCGTTCTTGAAGCAGTTGTTGAAGAAGATATCGGCGAAGCTGGGTGCTATGACGCAGGAGATGCCGAAATCCTTGATCGCCCATGGCGCGTGTTCGCGCGACGAGCCGCAGCCAAAATTTTCACCCGCCACCAGGATCTCGGCGCTGCGATATTGCGGCCGGTTCAGCACGAAATCCGCGACCTCGTTGCCCTGGCGGTCGAACCGCATCTCGTCAAAAAGATTGGCCCCCAGACCAGTGCGCTTGATGGTCTTGAGGAACTGCTTGGGGATGATCATGTCGGTGTCGATATTGACCATCGCCATGGGCGCCGCGACGCCGGTGATTGTTTCGAACTTGTCCATGTCTTTCTCCTCGGGAGCGGCGGAGTGAACCCCGCCCTTGGGATGTTTCGGGGCCTGTCCGGGCGCAGGGGCATTAACGTTTCAGGGCCGCTTGGTTAATTTCTCATGACCCGGTCCTTAACCTTTCGGGGTGTCGGCAGAATGTCGGACTATTGTCAGACTTCCGTCGGGCCCCTGTTGGCAAATCTCACAACATCTCGCGCACATCCGTCAGGTGCCCGGTGATCGCCGCCGCCGCGGCCATTTCCGGCGACACCAGATGGGTGCGGCCCTTGTAGCCCTGGCGGCCCTCGAAATTGCGGTTCGAGGTCGAGGCGCAGCGTTCGCCCTCGGCCAGCTGGTCGGGGTTCATCGCAAGGCACATGGAACAGCCCGCAAGCCGCCATTCGAACCCGGCATCGGTGAAAATGTCGGCCAGACCTTCCTCTTCGGCCTGCGCCCGGACCAAGCCGGACCCCGGAACGACCAGAGCGCGCATGCCGTCCCTGACATACTTGCCCTTCACGATCCCCGCCGCCGCGCGCAGGTCTTCGATGCGCCCGTTGGTGCAGGAACCGATGAACACCGTGTCGATCTCGATGTCGGTCAGCGGCATGCCGGGGGTCAGGCCCATGTAGTCAAGCGAGCGCTGCGCCGCCTCGACCTTGCCGCCTTCGAAATCGGACGGCTCCGGCACGGTGGAGGTGATCGGCAGCACGTCCTCGGGGCTGGTGCCCCAGGTGACGACCGGCGCGATATCCTCGGCCCTTAGCGCGATCACCTTGTCGAAATGGGCGCCCTCGTCGGTAAAGAGCGTCTTCCACCAGGTAACGGCGGCCTCCCATGCGGCGCCCTTGGGAGCGTGCGGACGGCCCATACAGTATTCAAAGGTCTTGTCGTCGGGCGCGATCAGGCCCGCCCGAGCCCCGCCTTCAATTGCCATGTTGCAGACCGTCATCCGACCTTCCATGGAAAGTTCGCGGATCGCCTCGCCACAATACTCGATGACAAAGCCGGTGCCGCCGGCGGTGCCGGTCTTGCCGATGACCGCAAGGGTGATGTCCTTGGCGGTAACGCCCGGCTGCAGCTTGCCGGTGATCTCGACCTTCATGTTCTTCGATTTCTTCTGGATCAGGGTCTGGGTAGCCAGCACATGCTCTACCTCTGACGTGCCGATGCCATGCGCCAGCGAGCCGAATGCGCCGTGGGTGGCGGTATGGCTGTCGCCGCAGACCACGGTCATGCCCGGCAGGGTCCAGCCCTGTTCCGGCCCGACGATATGCACGACACCCTGGCGGATGTCGTCGACCGGGTAGTAATGGATGCCGAAGTCACGCGCGTTCTTGTCCAGTGCGGCGACCTGGATGCGGCTGTCCTCGGTCATGTTGGCGGGGTCTTCGCGCCCTTCGGTCGTCGGCACGTTGTGATCCGGCACGGCGATGGTCTTTTCGGGGTTGCGCACCTTGCGGTTCGCCATGCGCAGGCCCTCGAAAGCCTGCGGGCTGGTGACCTCGTGCACCAGGTGCCGGTCAATAAACAGAAGGCAGGTGCCATCCTCGGCCTGGTGCACGAGATGGTCATCCCAGATCTTGTCATAGAGCGTCTTGGGGGACATGGCGGGGTCCTCTCCCTTTGATGATGAACGGATGTTTTGCGGTAGGGTGCGCTATTTGCGCCCCTTCCCGCATCACGGGCGGGCCAGCACCGTCAGCGTAGCGCCGAAAAACCGCCAGGGCAGGCGCGCGTGGTCGTCGAGATCGAATACCCGGGTCATGGCGCGGCAATACAGGCCCAAACCGAGTCTCGCAAGCCTGCCGTTATTGCCGATGCACCGTCAGCGCAGCGGGCCCGTGTGGCCCATGCCGGTGGTGTTCTGCATCGCCACCGTGTCGCCGGGGTTCAGGATCATGGTCTCACCGGAACAGGTGACACCCAGAGGCGCGGCACAGCGACGGATACGGCATTCCATCGAACTGCCAGCGCTAACGGCTGTAACATCAAACCGTTAGCCCCCTTGTCCCCATGGGGACAAGGGGGCCGGTCTCAGAAGCTTTGCATCGTGTAGTCGACTTCATCGGGATATAGCGTGTCCTCGATGCTGGTGGTGTGCACCACGTCCAGACGCCCGCCATTCACCTGGCTGATATACTGGTGGCCGAAGACCTGGTGCGTCTTGCCGTTGAACAGCTTGGCGCCCTGCGGATGGGCGTTCGAATGCGGCATATCCGTCATCGCCTCGACCGCCTCGATCAGTTTGGTCCGATCATCCGGCCCGGCATAGCCCGCGGCCTCCATTCCCGCCTTGATCACGTGCAGCGTTTCCCAGCAGCCGAACATGTGGGCGTAGGTCGACACGTCGCCGGGGTCGGTGACAGAGGCGCCGTTGGCATCGACGCCCACACGGCTGCGGTAGAACGCGTCATATTCCGAGCCGCCCGCCTGCGCGTAACGCGGATGGCCTTCCCAGAAAAACGACCCTTCGAGGAACTCGAGCCCGGGCGAGGTGATGTCGACGGCCTCCAGCGAATCGATGAAGCCGAAAATCGCCGGAGCGGACGGCCCGAAGAACTCGCCCAGTTCCTTGACGAAGGTCAGCACCGCGGGGCCGACCATGACGTGATACAGCACCTCGGTGTCGCGGGGGATCTTGGGGAAGTACTTGGTGAATGAGGTCTCGGTCGGCGGGATGGCGATCTTGGCCAGCACCTCGCCGCCCTGCGCCTCTATCGCGGCCGAGAAATAATCGCGGTGGTCGTGGCCGAAGGCGAAGTCGGGGAAGATCATGGTGACCTTCTTGCCAAGCGCGGAATACACGTAGGGCGCCATTGCCTGCACCTGGCTTTTCACATCCGTGATGCCGGGCTGCAGCGTATAGCGGTTCAGCATGCCCGATGCCACGTGGTGGCCCTCGGAGACCACGAAATAGGGCAGCTTCAACTCTCCGGCGCGCGGCGCCGAACCGATCACCACATGGGAAAACAGCGTGCCGTAACCGATGTCGCAGCCATGCTGGTTGGCGAATTTCTCGACCACCTCGGCGCCGCGCTTGGGATCGGTGCCGTCATCCTCGGCGATGATCTCGACCGGGCGACCGTTGATGCCGCCGTTTTCGTTGATCAAGGCCGCGGCGGCGGTTGTGGTGCGGTCGTACCAACGGCCATAGGCGGCGCCGATACCGGTGCGGTGAACCTGAAAGCCGATCTTGATCGGTGCCGCGCTTTGCGCGTTGGTGTAACGCGCCCAAAGCGGCAGCGAGGCGGCGGCGGTACCGGCGGCCAGCGTCTTCAGCGCGCCGCGGCGCGACGTGGTTGCGGGTTTCGTCATGGCGTAATCCCCCTGTTTTCGCGGGGTATTCCCCCGGCCTGGCCGGATACCCCTGCGCCAAAGTGTGCAGAGCGGCCGGGCATCTGTCCATGAGTTTTTTCAAGACGGTCAGAAACGCGGGCTGGCCAGCAGCCACAGACCGAAGAATGTGTAGCCGATCATGAACACCGCAAGCGGTGCCTGGCTGAGGGCTGCGCGGCGGTGGCCGGGGAACAGACGCAGGGCGGTGGCATGGGCCACGAGCACCGCGACGATGTGGCCAATAACCACCGCGCCGGCCTGCGCCAGATAGATGGCCCGGACGCTGGAACGGGTGCCAAAGAACCCGGTCGAGACATAGAACTCGCCCAGCCCCAGCCAGTCGGCCCCGGTCAGGAACGGATCGCTGAGTGCTACCAGGGCATATTGGCTGTCCACCAGAAACGAGGTGAGGTAATGGGCCACGTGGTAGCCCAGCGCGATGGGCAGCAACGACGGGGCGAAGTGGCCGAACCCCTCGCCAAGTGGCGTCCGCGACCCCGCGACGCGCAGCCCCAGCCCGATGGTCGCGGCAACGACGCCAAGCAATGCGACGTTGGCAGCGATCATGCCCAGCGTATTGGCTCCCACCACGGCAGAGCGTCCGGGAAACTCCAGCGGGTTGATGCCAAGCCGGGCAAGCCACCAGAAGGTCTCGTTTAGCCCGTCGAAGCTGCCCGTGCCCAGCAGGATGACGCAGAGCGCGGCCAGAGACAGCGGCAAGGGGCGGCGGCGCACGATCTGCCAGCCGGGCAGGCCAAGGCATAGCCGTCCGGCGTTGCAGCCCAGGATGGCAAGGCGCGAATAGGCGCGGAAGATCACGGTGAAACCTTCGGCCCGGCGCAGCCAGCGCGGGCCGAAGATGACCGTCAAGCCCATGGTAAAGACCCAGTAGGCGGCAACCAGCCGGGCCAGCCTTGGCGGGTCCGCCGGGGCCGGGTCGGCAAGCAGCAGATAGGCGAAGGCCAGAAATGAGAGCGTGCCGAGCCAGTAGCCCAGCGCCGGCGACAGCGAGGCATAGCGCCAGGGGGCAAAGCAGCGGCGGATCAGGCGCAGCGGGCCGGTCCAGGGATTGAGATACGACCAGAGATCGAAGATCAGCGCCTGCACCGTGACAAAGCCGATCCAGAACACTGTCCAGACCATTAAAACCAGCGGGTTGGCCAGAGGGTCGCTTGGCCCGTCAAGCCCGGCCCAGACCAGCAGGGCCAGAAACAGCGCCGCCAGCATGCTGGTGACGGGCTGGATCTTGCGCAGCGACAAGGCTAACAGCGGCACGGGCCGGAACAGCCCGGCGATCAGCCCCCCGGGCAATAGCGCCAGCGCGACGACCGTCAGCGCCACGGCGGCAACCCCGGCGCCGGTGTATAGATCGGTCGGCAACAGCAGCACCAGCCCCTGCTCTGAGGCATGCGCAAGCGCCCGGCCCGGAAATGCAAGCAGGGTAAACTTGAGTATAGCAATGCCGCGGATATGCTGCATGGAACCGATGATAGCCTGGGAGGCTGGCGATGGAACCCGTTCGTGTCGTTCTGACGGCAAGCTTTTTTGCGATGGCGGGGGTGGCGTTCTGGGTCTTTTCCGGATCCGGCCGTCTGGCCCCGATCACCGTGACCGGGGCCGAATTGGCCCCTTTGGCCGAGGGCTTTGCCCTGACAGCCAAGATCGTGAACCCCGGCGGGCCGGATGTGCTGACCGGGATCGGGTCAGAGGATGCGGGCCAGGCGAAGCTGACCGGCGGGGTTGACGCGCTGGCAATTCCCGCCCGTGGTACACCGGCGCTGTCGATGGACGGGGTGCATGGCGTGCTGATGGGCGTCATGGGTGATACTGGCGAGGGGCGGCTGGTGCCGGTGTCGCTGTGGTTCGGGGCGGCGGGCAAGGTGACGGTGCGGGCGCGGATATCCGGCGTGGCCGGGAGGGACCACGACAAAGGCTTCGACGTGCCCGAGGGAGAGCCGCGCCCCGGTGTGGCGCTGCAGGTGGTGCGCCAGGGTGATGGCTGGAAGGTGATGATCGAGACCCGCGGGTTCAGCTTTGCCAAGGACGCCGTCGACGGGCCGCACCGGCCCGGGGCCGGCCATGGGCATCTCTATCTGAACGGGCTGAAACTGCAGAGGGTCTTTGGGCCCGAGGCCCGTATCGGTGCGCTGCCCAGGGGTCAGCATGAGCTGCGGGTGACGCTGAACACGAACGACCACCGGGCCTACCGGCTGGACGGGGCGCTGGTGAGCGCAACGGCGCAGATCGTGGTGGATTGACTTTCGGCCCGCCCGCGGCGTTCACTTCGGCCCATGACGAGGCAGGCAAGCGAACAGGTCGTCGGCGTCGACGTGGGCGGCACCTTTACCGATCTGGTGATGATCGACCAGGCGACCGGCGCGGTGCGTTTGGCCAAGGTGTCGAGTACCGCCGACAACCAGGCGCGCGGAGTGATGCGGGCGCTGGCGGCGGCCCAGGCCGATCTGGGCGCACTGGACCTGATCGTGCATGGAACTACCACCACGACCAACGCGGTGCTGGAACGCAAGCTTTGCCGCACCGGGCTGATCACCACCGCAGGGTTCCGTGACGTGCTGGAGCTTGGCCGCCGCACCCGGCCGCAGCCCTATGGGATGAAGGGCGAATTCCGCCCGATCATCCCCCGCCAACTGCGGCTGGAGGTGCCGGAACGCATGGACGCCGCTGGCCGCGTGGTCGCGCCGCTGGACGAGGACGCGGTGCGGGAGGCGGCGGCAAAGCTGCTGCGGCTGGGCTGCGAATCGGTGGTGGTGCATTTCCTGCACGCCTACGCCAACCCGGCTCATGAGCAGCGGGTGGCCGGGATACTGGGTGAGTGCTGGCCGAACGGGTTTGTCACCATGGGCCACGCCCTGCTGTCGGAAAGCCGCGAGTTCGAGCGCGGCGTGACGGCGGCGGTCAACGCCTCGGTGCAGCCGCTGCTGGCGCGCTACGTCTCGGCGCTGCAACGCGATCTGGCCGGCGGCGGCTATGACGGGCAGCTTTTGGTGATGAATGGCAATGGCGGCATGGTCTCTGCCGCCCGGGTCGCCGAAGAGGCGGCCAAGACGGTGATGTCGGGCCCGGCCTCTGGCGTGATCGCGGCGGCCTATGCGGGCCGGGCGGCGGGAATCGAGGATCTGATCACCTATGACATGGGCGGCACCTCGACCGACGTGGCGCTGATCCGTGGCGCCGAGCCGAGCGTGTCGAACGAGACCGAGATCGAATACGCTATGCCGATCCACGTGCCGATGGTCGACGTGCGCACCGTGGGTGCCGGTGGCGGCAGCATCGCGCGGGTGAACTCGGCGGGGCTGCTGGAGGTGGGGCCGCAAAGTGCCGGCGCCGATCCCGGCCCGATCTGCTATGGCCGCGGCGGCGCCGAGCCGACGATTTCGGACGCCAACCTGTTGCTGGGCCGGCTCGACCCGGACGGGATCACCGCCGTAGAGGGCGGCGTGTCGCTGGACCATGTGCGCGCGGTGTTCGACGCCAGACTTGGCGCGCCGCTGGGGCTGGACGCGACCCGCGCCGCCGAGGCGGTGCTGCGGGTCGCCAACACCAGGATGGCGGGCGCGATCCGCATGGTTTCTGTCTCGCTGGGCGCCGACCCGCGCGATTTCGCGCTATTTGCCTTTGGCGGTGCCGGGCCGCTGCATGCCGGGGCGCTGGCGCGCGAGCTGGGCATTCCGCGGGTTCTGGTGCCGCCGCGACCCGGCATCACCAACGCGGTGGGCTGCGTGGTGGCCGACCTGCGGCACGACTATGTGCGCACCCTGAACCGGGCTCTTGATACACTGGACATGGACGAGTTGCGCGCGGTGTTCGAGGCACAGGCGGCAGAGGGCGCGGCCCTGATCGGCGACGAGGCGGTGACGCTGACCGGCACCCGGCGCATCCATTCGCTGGACATGCAGTTCGTCGGGCAGACCCATCTGGTGCGGGTGCCGCTGGACGATATCTCGATCGACCGGGCAGAGCTGCGGCGCCGGTTCGAGGCGGTGTATTTTGAGCGGTTCCGGGTCGAGCTGGCAGAGATCCGCGCCAATGTGGTGAACGCCAACACCTCTGTGGTAGGCCAGCGCGTGCCGGTGGATCTGGCAACCCTGATCGACCCCGCCGGGCGCAAGACGACGCTGGCCGAGGCGCAGCGGACCGGGCGCGAGGTGTATTTCGGGCAATGGCTGACCAGCCCGGTCTACCGGCGAGAGCTGTTGCCTGCCGATGCGGTGATCGAGGGGCCGGCGGTGATTGAACAGATGGACACAACGGTTCTGATAGAGCCCGGCGACGTGGCGCGCTGTGATGCGCAAGGCAACCTGCTGATCGGGATCGGGGCGGCGGCATGAGCCTTGACCCGATCACCCTGTCGGTCATTCAGGCCGGGCTGCAACAGGTCTGCGACGAGATGGATCTGTCGTTCTCGCGCGCCGCCTTCAGCCCGGTGATCGCCGAGGCGAACGACCGGTCAGACGGGATCTATGACGCCATCGACGGCAGCCTGATCGCGCAAGGAGCAGGCGGGCTGCCGGTGTTCGTGGGTACCATGCAGTATTCCACGCGGACGCTGATAGAGATGATCGCGGCGGGACAGGTAGCACCACCGCAGCCGGACGATGTATATATCGTCAACGACCCATATCTGGGCGGCACCCATCTGATGGATGTGCGCTTTGCCCGGCCGTTCTATCGGGGCGGGCGGCTCAATTGCTGGCTGTCGAACACCGGCCACTGGCCCGATACCGGCGGCGCGGTGCCCGGTGGTTTTTCCGCCAGCGCCACGGCGGTGGAACAGGAAGGCCTGCGCCTGCCGCCGGTGCGGCTCTTCAAGCAGGGCGTGCTGGACCGGGAAATCTACGCCATCATCTGTTCCAACATCCGTGTGGCCGATCAGCGGATCGGCGACGTCAAGGCACAGGCGGCGGCGCTGGCGGTGGGCGCAGAGCGGCTGGGCGCGCTGATGGACCGCTACGGCGACGACACGGTGGCACAGGCAATCGCCGAACTGAGGCAGCGCGCCGCCCGGCAGATGCGCGCCTTCATCGCCGATATCCCGAAGACGCGACTGGAAGGTACCGCCTGGGTCGACAGCGACGGCGTGGTCAACGAGCCGCTGGCGATCCGGCTTGCGGTGTCGCGCGACGGCGACGATCTGGTCTTTGACTTTGCAGGCTCCAGCCCACCCTGTGCCGGGCCGATGAATTCGGTCCGCGCCACGACGCTCAGTTCGGTCTATCTGGCGATGCGGCACATCTTTCCCGAGGTGCCGATCAGTGCCGGGGCTTTTGAGCCGCTGAAGGTGGCCGGGATAGAGGACACGTTCCTTGACGCGAGGTATCCCCGGCCCGTGTCGGGCTGTGCCGCAGAGGTCAGCCAGCGTATTGCCGAGGCGGTCTTTGCCGCACTGGTGCCCGCCCTGCCCGACCGGGTCACTGCGGCGCCGGCGGGCACCAGCGGCAATTTCGCGCTTGGTGGCCACGACCCCGACCGCGGGCGCGATTTCGTGATGTACCAGCTTTCGGGCGGCGGCTATGGCGGCAATGCCGATCATGACGGGCTGGCGAACGGGTGTTCCACCATCGGCATTTCAAAGGCGCCGCCGGTCGAGATCATGGAGCAGGCCTTTCCGGTTCTCTACCGCCACTACCGCCTGCGCGAGGGCTCGGGCGGGGCTGGCCGGCAGCGCGGCGGTTTCGGGCTGGACTATCTGGTGGAACTGCGCCGGGGCCTGGCCAAGGCCAGCTTCGTGATGGATCACGGGCGGTTCGGCCCGCAGGGCGCGTTGGGCGGCGATGACGGCGCCCCGAACCGGGTGACGGTCTGGCGCGATGGCCAGGCCTACACGCCGGAACACCTGAGCAAGGAACAAGACATTGCTCTGGCGCCGGGCGACAGGGTCCATGTGGAAACCCCCGGCGGTGGCGGCTATGGCGACCCGTTCGACAGGGATCCGCAGGCTGTACTCAGCGATGTGCTGTCGGGGTATTACTCTGCAAGTCAGGCGCAAGAGCTGTTCGGCGTCGTGGTCAGGGACCGGGAACTGGACCTGCGGGCAACCACTATCCAACGGCAGTCGCACTAGGCGCAACCCGCGACAATCACGCACCTTTCTCCTTTAAGGAAACGAGTGCAATCTGTGGACACCGCGATTCGTGAAACAATACGATATGGAACGGATTATCCCCGCCACGGCCGTGAGGATTTGTCTCTCGCTCACAGCCGGACTTGCCGTTCCCGGAGCGTCAGCAACCATGCAACCTGGGGGGCCTGTCATTGCGGAAATCGCGGGCGCGACCACCAACATCAGCAGCGGCGGCGTCATGCGCCATGACCTGGCGATACTGGGGACGCAGGAGATAGTCACTGAGACCCCGTGGACTATGGGTCCGGTGTGGTTTCAGGGTGTATTGGCCCGGGACTTGATGAGAGATTTCGTTGCCGCCGGAGGCATGATCAAAACCAATGCGCTGAACAATTACACCGTCGTCATCCCGATTGTGGACGTCGACCCCTACAATGTTGTCCTGGCTCGGCAACGAAACGGTGATTGCATTGCCGTCCGCGACGAGGGGCCATATGGCTCAGATACCCATGGAGCAGCGGGACTGACCTGCAGAACGGAGAATGCTATTCAAGGTCGATCCGGCACTCAGACGAATAGAGATCGTGCCCGACTGACGGGGTTCGTGCCAGCATGACCGCGTGGCGTCGTTTCTTCGATCGGCTATTGCTGGCCGAAGCCCTGATCATGACGCTTGTTTTCCTGGTTCTGGTCGTTTCCAGCATCCGCATGGTGCGCGGTACCGGCCAGAACTACCAGGAGACCCTGGCTTTCTACACCCTCCAGATCGAGAGCGGGACGGTGCAGCTTTTGGACGTCGTCGATCGATACAGCCAACAAGGGACCGCGGTGGAACTGCAGGATGTCCAACGGAGGTTCGAAATCCTGTCGAGCCGGGTTTTCCGCGAAGAGGGCGCCGCGGTATTTGCCACAGGTCTGAACCTCGCCGAAGAACTGGACCCGGTGCTTGGTTTGGTCAGGGCAGCACTGACCGAGCTGGAGCCGGTCATCCACGATCTGCGCCGGGAGGATGCCGAAGCGGTCGCCATGGCGAAGACCCGGCTGCGAGAACTGGTGCAGGTCTCGCACAATCTGTCGCTTGCTGCCCACCGACGCAGCGCACAGGATCAAGCCGTATCCATGCGCAACCAGTTGCGGCAAACCTACCTGACATTCGCTTTCCTCATCGGCATGGCCTTTTTCGGGGTGCTCAGCACATTGTTGCTGCGGGCCGACCGGCGTGCGATCCGCCGGATGAACACAGAGCTTGAAGACCGGGTGCGCAAGCGAACAGAGGACCTGCAAACCGTAAACACGCGGCTGGCCGACGAGATCGCCGAACGCAAGCGAAACCAGAGCATTTCCTCTGAACGCGCGGCCCGGCTGGAACAGGCCGCGCATCTGGCCAAGCTTGGGTACTATGTCTGGGATTCGGTCGAGGACCGGTGCGAATACTGTTCGTCACAACACGCTGCCGCACACGCGATGACACCCAAGGAGTATATCGAGAGGGCCAGTGAACTTGGGGGCTCATTCGGACTGACCCATCCTGAAGACCGCGAACGCGTGCGGCAGAAATATATCGAACTGCGCAAGGGCAGCGTCATTGAGATGGCCTATCGCGTGCCGACATCGAGCGGCATGCGGCGATTGCGCGAAATCGCTCTGCCGGTTTTCGACGAACGGGGCATTCTCATGCGCGTGATCGGCTCGACGCTCGACGTGACCGACCAATACGAAACCGAGATGAAGCTGTTCGAGGCCCAGCGCATGGACAGCATCGGCAAGATGACCGGCGGCGTGGCGCATGATTTCAACAATCTGCTGGCGGTGATTCTCGGCAACCTCGAATTGATGCGGGAGATTTCCGACCCTGCGGACTGCGAAGAGATGATCGAAGAGGCGATCAGGGCCACGTTGCGCGGCCGGGACCTGACGATGAGCATGCTCAGCTTTGCCCGCCGCGCGCCGCTGGATCCGGCAGAACTGAACCTCAACACCGTCATTGCCGAGATGGAGGGCATGCTGCGCCGAACCCTCCCAGAGAACATCGCGCTGCGGGTCCCGATGGCGCCCGGTATCCAAACGGTGATGGCCGACCGCAGCAAGACCGAAAGCGCGCTGCTGAACCTGGTGATCAACGCGCGCGATGCGATGCCTGGCGGCGGTACCCTGACCATCAAGACATCGGTCAAGACACTCAAGCCCGCGGATCTGAAACGGCGCGGCGAGGAGATCCAGCCGGGCGACTACGTCATGTTGACAGTTACCGATACCGGCACCGGAATTCGCCACGAACTGCTGGACAGCGTCTTCGAGCCCTTCTTCACCACCAAGGAGGTCGCCAGGAATTCGGGGCTGGGCTTGTCGATGGTTCAGGGCTTCATCCGCCAGACAGGCGGCGCGATCCGGGTCAAGACCAAGCCCGGCCGGGGATCCACTTTCAGGCTGCTGTTCAAATCCGTCGCCAACCGTAACCTGCCGCGGCCTGCCACCCCGGATGCCGAGGGTACGGCGTCGCAAACACCGCTGCACGTATTGCTGGCAGAGGATGACGAGGCGGTTCGCAAGGTCCTGACCCGGCAGATGGAACAATGCGGGATGACCGTCACCGCCACCGCGAGCAGCACCGAGGCAGAGCAGGCGTTCCGGGTCAAGGGGCCGTTCGACGTCATCGTGTCCGACATCGTGATGCCCGGCGAATTGCACGGGCCGGCGCTGATAAAGCGCCTGCGCGAGTCGCAGGTGGATCTGCCTGCCGTGCTGTTGTCAGGCTACCCGCAGGCAATGACCACCCATGGTCAGGGGCTCGGGCCCGACGACGTCATGCTGATGAAGCCGGTCACACGCGACAACCTGCGGACAGCGATCATTGACGCCATGAGGGCCCGCCGGGCCTGAAACCGACGGATCAGGCCGCTGCCCTGCCGCGACCTGATCGCCGCATGAGCGGCACCGGTGCGTCAATGGCGCTGCGATTTGCGCCGACTTCGGGGCGCTTCCTATCAGATATGAAAGGAAACCCCTCAGGCCGCTTGGTCGGCATGGTGCGGGACCTTGACGATTGCCCGGCGGCTGACGCAAGGGACCAACGAACGAAACCAGACCCGGAACCTGTCAGACATGCATGAGATCGGCATAGGCATCATCGGCGGCGGCTATATGGGCAAGGCCCATTCGGCGGCCATGGCATCCGTGGGCACGGTGTTCGAGACATCGTTGCGGCCCCGGCTGGAAATGATCTGCGCCACAACCCCAGAAAGTGCCGAACGCTACCGCGCCGCCTTCGGCTTTGCCCGCGCATCGGCCGACTGGCGCGAACTGGTGGCGGACGCCAGGGTCGAGGCCGTGGTGATCGCCTCGCCCCAGGCCACTCACCGCGAGATCGCCGAGGCCTGTTTCGCCCGCGGCCTGCCGGTGATGTGCGAAAAGCCGATGGGCGTGTCGCTGCAGGACGCCCGCGCCATGGCCGCCGCCGCGTCGACCAGCGGCTGCCCTAATATGGTGGCCTACAACTACATCCGCACCCCGGCCTCGCAATATGCCCGCAGGCTGATTGCCGATGGCGCCCTGGGGCAGGTCACCTGGTTTCGCGGCGAGCACACTGAGGATTTCCACAACGACCCGGCGCTGAGCAACTGGCGCTATCACGGCAAGGCCAACGGCTGCATCGGCGATCTGGCCCCACATGCCTACAACGCCGCGCTGGCGCTGATGGGGCCGGTCCAGAGCCTGTCGGCGCAAATCGAGACGGTGCATGCCGAACGCGGCGGCGAGCCGGTGACCAACGACGATCAGGTGCAGATGATGTGCCGGTTCGAAAGCGGCGCCATGGGGCATATCTTTGCCAGCCGCGTCGCGACCGGGCGCAAGATGGGCTATGCCTATGAGATTGCGGGAACAAAAGGCGCGATCCGCTTTGACCAGGAGGACCAGAACGCCCTGTGGTTCTACGATGCCGCCGACCCGCCCGAAATGCGCGGCTTCAGGAAGATCCTGACCGGCCCGGCGCATCCCGACTATCTGGCGTTCTGCAAGGGGCCGGGACACGGCACCGGCTATCAGGACCAGATCATCATCGAGGCCAGGGACTTTCTGCTGGCCATCGAGACCGGTGAGCCGGTCTGGCCCACCTTCCATGACGGGCTGGAGGTGCGGCGGATCATCGACGCGGCCTATGCAAGCAATGAAACCGGCACCTGGGTGCAGATAGAGAACTTCTGAGAGGTATACATGAGCATCGATATCGGCAACGCGCCCTGTTCCTGGGGTGTCGAATTCGCGGACGACCCGCGCAACCCGCCCTGGCGCCAGGTGCTGGCCGAATGCAAACGGGCCGGGTTCAACGGTATCGAGCTGGGCCCGGTGGGCTATATGCCCGAGGACCCGGTGGAACTGGGCGAGGCCCTGTCCAAGCATGAACTGACGTTGATCGGCGGCGTGGTGTTCCGCCCCTTCCACGACCCGGCGGAATGGAGCGACGTTCTGGACGGCTCTGTGCGGACCTGCAAGGCGCTGGCGGCGCATGGGGCGAAAAACCTGGTGCTGATCGACAGCATCTCGCCGCGCCGCGCCCCCACCGCAGGCCGTTGGACCGAGGCCGAGCAAATGGACGGTGCGGAATGGGCAGCCTATGTCGGCCGGTTCCGCACCATCGCAAGGATGGGGGCCGAGGAATACGGGCTGACCGTCGGTATCCACGCCCATGCTGCCGGGTTCATGGATTTCGAGCCGGAACTGGAGCGTCTGCTGGGCGAGATCGACGAAAGCATCCTGAAGATCTGCTTTGACACGGGGCACCATTCTTATGCCGGCTACGACCCGGTCGCCTTCATGCGGCGGCATGTCGACCGCATCAGCTATGTGCATTTCAAGGATATCGATCCGGTGGTGAAGTCCGATGTGATCGCCAATCGCACCGGGTTCTATGACGCCTGCGGGCAGGGCATCTTTTGCAAACTGGGGCTGGGTGACGTTGACTTCCCTGCGGTGCGGCAGATCCTGCTGGACAACGGGTTCGAAGGCTGGTGCACCGTCGAGCAGGACTGCGACCCGGCGGGCAAGACCTCGCCGCTCGACGATAACACTCACAACGGCAACTATCTGAAATCCATTGGATTTTGAACGCAGGCGAACGGAACCGATATGATGAGCAAATTGAAATGGGGCATGATCGGTGGCGGCGAGGGCAGCCAGATCGGACCGGCGCATCGCATGGGCGCCCAGGCGGACGGGCTGTTCGAACTCGCAGCCGGGGCGCTGGATCACCGGCCCGAGGTGGGCCGCGACTATGCACAACGCCTGGGGGTTGCCGCTGACCGGGCCTATGGTGACTGGCAAGAGATGCTGGCCGGAGAAAAGGACCGTGACGACCGGGTCGACCTGGTCACCGTCGCCACTCCGAACGCCACGCATTTCGAGATTACCCGGGCATTTCTTCAGGCCGGGTTCAACGTGCTGTGTGAAAAGCCAATGACCATGACCGTCCAAGAGGGCGAAGATATCGTGCGGCTGGCCGAGGCCACCGGCAAGGTCTGCGCGGTGAACTACTGTTATTCCGCCTACCCGATGGTGCGGCAAGCCCGTGCCATGGTGTGCGCGGGAGAGATCGGCAAGGTCCGGCTGGTCGTTACAAGCTTCAGCCACGGCCATCATGGCGACGCTACCGACGCCGACAATCCCCGGGTGCGCTGGCGCTATGACCCTGAAATGGCAGGGGTTTCCGGCCAGTTCGCCGATTGCGGCATTCACGCGCTGCACATGGCCAGCTTCATCTGCGATGACCAGGTCGAAAAGCTGTCTGCCGATTTCGCATCGACCATTCCCAGCCGCGAGCTGGAGGACGACGCGATGGTCAATTTCCGCATGTGCGGCGGCACCGTGGGACGGCTCTGGACCTCGTCGGTGGCAATCGGCCGGCAGCATGGGTTCGACATCCAGATCTTTGGCGAAACCGGCGGATTGCGCTGGGCGTCAGAGCAGCCGAACCAGCTGATCTACACGCCCCTGGGCGGGCGCACCCAGATCATCGAAAAGGGCGAGGCCGGGCTGTCCGAGGATGCCCAACGCATGAGCCGGGTGGCGATCGCCCACCCGGAGGGCTTTCCGCTGGCGGTCGCCAATATCTATGTCGACCTGGCCGCGGCGATCCGGGGCGAGGTGCGCGACGGGTTGCCCACCCCGGCGGACGGCGCCCGCTCCATGGCTGCCGTTTACGCAGCGGTCGAATCGGCAGGTAAGGGCGGGGCTTGGGTGGAGGCTCGGCCGGGGATGTTTCGCTGACGGGTGGCTTTGGGTTCGGGATTTGGATTGCATTCACGTCTTGAACTATCAAGAATGATGCTTGCATTGACATGATTCCATCAGAAAGGTTCGCGCGTGGCCCGGCGGCCTACCATACAGGACGTCGCCGACGAGGCGGGCGTCAGCATTGCCACGGTTGACCGGGTTCTGAATGACCGGCTGAAGGTGCGCAAGGAAACCGCCCGCAAGGTCAGCGAGGCGGCGCACCGGATCGGCTATCACGCCAGCAACCTGATCGAGCAGCGCCTGCGCGCCGATCTGCCCGAACTGCGCATTGGATACGTGCTGCAAAAGGAAAAACAGGCCTTCTATCAGACCCTGGCCGCCGAGGCAGAGCGTGCGGCCCGCACCGTTCCCGGGATCCGTGGCAGGGCAGTGATCGAATTCGCGGCCTCGCAGTCGCCAGCCGAGGTTGCGGACCTGATGCTGGGCCTCGGCCGCCGGGTAGACGCGGTTGCCGCCGTGGCGGTGAACCACCCAAGGATCACCGAGGCCGTTATCGAACTGAAGACCGCCGGCACCCCTGCCCTTGCCTTGTTCAACGACTTCGCTGAGGGCGAAAGGTTGAGCTATGTAGGCCTCAACAACCTGAAAATAGGCAGAATTGCCGCCTGGATGCTGGCCACGGCGGCCCGCAAACCCGGCAAGATCGCAATCTTTGTCGGTGGCCACCGCTGGCACGGGCATGAACTGCGCGAGACCGGGCTGCGAAGTTTTTTTCGCGAGACGAGGCCGCAATTTCGTGTGCTGGACACGCTGGTGAACCTTGAGACGCGGCAGTTGACCTACGAGGCGACGCTGAACCTTCTGGCGCGGTATCCGGACGTGGTCGGGCTTTACCTTGCCGGCGGCGGCATGGAGGGCGCGATCCAGGCGCTGCGCGAGGTGCGCCAGCCCGGTCAGGTGGCGCTGGTGGTCAACGAACTGACGCCCCTGTCGCGCAGTGCGCTGAGCGACGGCTTTCTGACCATGGTGATCGCAACACCCCTGCGGCAGCTTTGCACCGACCTGACGGAGTTGATCCGCACCACCGTACTGGGGCCGGGCGGCAATGTGCCCAGCCAGTTGTTCCTGGACCCGGTGATCTATGTTCCCGAATCGGTGTAGCATGATGGGAATACGTCATTGCGAGGCCCGGGTTCCGTCATGGCCGCGAGCAATTGGTTGACAGTCTATTGACGAAATCGCGTGGGTTCCGCACGATATTACCGGGTGCAACCGGTAACCGGATGTCGGAATTCTGTCGGACTTTCGTCGGATTTTGGTCGGACCCCTGTGGGGCCTCTGAGCAAGTAAGGGACATTGCGGGATCATGCTGCCAAGAGCGTTGAACCATATGGCCGTGCCAGGCCTGCGCTGGGATGCCTTTCTCGATCTTGCCCGGCAACTGGGCTGCGCCGGGGTCGAGTTTCGAGACGACCTGAACGGACCGCTGTTTGACGGCGACGACCCCGAAAAAGTCAAAGCCGCCGCCAGCGCGCGCGACTTGCGGATTCTGGCGCTGGCCGAGGTGAAATGTTTCAACGACTGGTCCGATGCCAGACGCCATGAGGCCGAGGCGCTGATGCGGATCGCGGCGGCCTGCGGCGCCGGAGCGGTGAGCCTTATTCCGCGCAATGACGGCTTGGGCTGCGGCAATGGAGAACGGCAGGCCAATCTTCGGGTCGCGCTGCGCGAGTTGAAACCGATGCTGCAGCAGCATCGTCTGACCGGGCTGGTTGAGCCGCTGGGGTTCGAGATCTGTTCGCTGCGCAGCAAGGCAGAGACCGTCGAGGCGATCGAGGCGCTGGGTGCGGCGGGCTGTTTCAAACTGGTGCATGACACGTTCCACCACAGCCTGGCCGGTGGCGGCCCGGTCTTTGCCGGGCATACGGGCATCGTCCATATCTCTGGCGTCACCGACCGGGCGCTGGCCCTGCACGAGATGCGCGACGAGCACCGGGTACTGGTCGACGCGCAGGACCGGCTGGGCAATATCGCGCAGATCGACGAGTTGCAGCGCGCGGGCTACCAGGGGCTCTGTTCATTCGAGCCCTTCGCCCCGGCGGTTCACGCCCTGACCGATCCGGCCGCAGCGCTGGCCGGATCCTTCGAGTTCATCGCCTCTGGTCTGGCCCGATGAAAGGCCTCGGGCGATCACCGGGGATTTCCGCGTGATGGGGAAACTTCAGGGTCATAACACTTCGCAAAACACCTGAATCAGCAAACGCTGCCTGAAATCAGGGATTTCAACGCGTTCGGTGATCCTCGGTGCCTCAAGTCTATCGCAAAGTGCCTTACTGCCGCACCAGCACCTCGTAGCCTTCGGCAATATCGCGCGTCAGGGCGCCGACCTCGAAATTGTAGTCGCCGATCTGACCCACCGGAGTGACCTCGGCGGCGGTGCCGGTCAGCCAGCATTGCTGGAAATCCTCCAGCTCGCCGGGTTCGATATGGCGTTCGTGCACCTTGATCTGGCGGTCTTTCAGCATGCAGATCACCGTCTGGCGGGTCAGCCCGTTCAAAAAGCAGTCGGGCTTGGGCGTGTGCACCTCGCCATTCTGGACAAAGAAGATATTGGCGCCGGTGGCTTCGGCCACATAGCCGCGATAGTCGAACATCATCGCGTCGGAACAGCCCTTTGCCTCTGCCGCGTGCTTGGACATGGTGCAGATCATGTAAAGACCGGCGGCCTTGGCAAAGCAGGGAATGGTTTCGGGGCTGGGGCGTTTCCATCTGGAGATATCCAGCCTGGCGCCCTTCATCTTGGCGTCACCGTAATAGGCGCCCCATTCCCAGGCCGCGATGGCCATGCGGACCGGGTTTCTGGCAGACGCTACACCCATGTCCTCTCCGGCGCCGCGCCAGGCGACGGCGCGGACATAGGCATCGTCGAGACCGCTGGTCTTCAGCACCTGATATTTCGCCGCCTCGATCTCGTCGACGGTGTAGGGGATCGGCATGTCGATTTCATTGCCAGAGAAGATCAGCCGCTCGGAATGCTCTCGGCTTTTGAAGATCTTGCCGCCATAGGCGCGCTCTCCTTCGAAGACCGAAGACGCATAGTGCATGGCGTGGGTCAGGATATGCACATTGGCGTCACGCCAGGGCACCAATTGCCCGTCGAGCCAAATCGAACCGTCGCGATCACCGTATCCTGCGCCCATGGGTCTTGTCCTTGTCTGGGCGGGGCAATGCGCCCCGGTTTTCGAATGTTGCGCAACTTAGGGCCGGATCGGTCATAATATTGCGCGAAATCGAAGAATCGCTATCAGTTGAGGCTTGGAATGTCAACAAGGCTGACATAAACTCGGGGCATCTGGTGCAATTGGGGGTGGTCATGGCAGAAGGTGGATCTGGAAGTCCGGGTGGCGAGAGTCTGCTGTTTCTGACCGACGAGCAATTGCGCAAGGGCATCGAGGCGATGTTCTTTGCCTATCGCGGTTTCACCGCCGATCCCGACCGGATCCTGGCGGAAAAGGGCTATGGCCGGGCGCATCACCGGGCGATCCATTTCATCAACCGCAGCCCCGGAACGACGGTCAACAACCTGCTGGGTATCCTCGGCGTCACCAAGCAGTCGCTGAACCGGGTGCTTCGGGCGCTGATCGACGAGGGGCTGGTGGAAAGCCGGGTCGGCAAGCGTGACAAGCGAGAGCGGCACCTTTACCTCACCGGGACCGGCGTGACGCTGGAGACGGCATTGTCCAACGCGCAGAGGGCGCGGATGCGGGCGGCCTATCGGGTGGCGGGGCCAGAGGCGGTGGCCGGGTTTCGCATGGTGCTGGAGGCGATGATGGACCCTGACATGCAGCGGCATTTCGGGGCGGTCCGGGAGGCTGGCGCATGACCCGGGCCGACGCCCATCTGCTGATCGTCGACGATGACGAGCGTATCCGCGGGCTGTTGCAGAAATTCCTGATACGGGGCGGGTTCTGGGTGACGGCGGCCCGCGATGCGGCGCATGCGCGCCGTGTGCTGTCGGGGCTGGAGTTCGACCTGATCGTGCTCGATGTGATGATGCCCGGCGAGGACGGGATCAGTCTGACACGCGCCCTGCGGGCCGAGGCGTTGACCACCCCGATCCTGCTGCTGACCGCAAGGGCCGAGACCGAAGACCGGATTGCCGGGCTGGAGGCGGGGGCCGACGATTTTCTGGCGAAACCCTTCGAGCCCAAGGAACTGTTGCTGCGCATCAACGCCATCCTGCGCCGGGTACCGGTGGCGGATGCGGCGATCGCAAAGCCGAAATTCCTGTCGCTGGGACCGATCCGTTACGATGTGGAACGCGGCGAGATGTGGCGGGGCAATGAACTGGTGCGGCTGACGGCGACGGAATCGCAACTGATGAAGATCTTTTCAACCTACCCCGCGGAGCCGTTGAGCCGGGCCAAGCTGGTCGAGGATCTGGGCCGGGACAGGGGTCAGGCGCAGGAACGGGCTGTGGACGTGCAGATCACGCGGTTGCGGCGCAAGATCGAGCAGGACCCCAAACAGCCGCGCTATCTGCAGACGGTGCGCGGGGCGGGGTATATGCTGGCGCCGGACTGAGGATTTGCGCCGGCTTCGGCGCGGTGTTGGGGGGCCAGCCCCCCAAGCCCCCCGAGGTATTTGCCAAAGAGAAGAAGGGGCAAAAGGAGCGGCCCGAAAGAGGTCGGCGGCTTTTTGGGTTATCTGCTGTCGCAGCTGGGGCCGGTGAAGAAAACCTTGCCGTGGACGGTTGTCATGCGGCGGGAAATCCGGTTCGTTGCCTTTCATGGCCACAGCCCTTTTCACACACCCCGCCAGCTTGCACCATGTCAACCCGCCGGGCCATCCCGAACGGGTGGCGCGCCTTGAAACCGTCATGCGTGCGCTGGAGGCGCCGGAATTTGCAGGGCTCGACCGGCGCGAGGCGCCTGTCTGTGCCCGCCAGGAGATCCTGCGCTGTCATCCTGCCACCTATGTAGACCGGATCGAGGCGGCGGTGCCCGAGACCGGCAGCAGCGCGCTGGACCCCGATACCCATGCCTCGCCCGGATCGTGGGAGGCCGCGACCCGCGCCGTGGGGGGCTGCACGGCGGCGGTGGACGCGGTGCTGAGCGGTGAGGCGGGCAACGCTTTTGTCGCCATGCGCCCGCCGGGGCATCATGCCGAGACTGCGACGGCGATGGGGTTCTGCCTGTTCGGCAATGCCGCCATCGCGGCAAAACGCGCGCTGGACTTTCATGGGCTGGCCCGGGTCGCGGTGGTGGATTTCGACGTGCATCACGGCAACGGCACCCAGGATCTGCTGTCGGGCGAGGAGCGCGCCCTTTTTTGTTCCAGCCACCAGATGCCGCTTTATCCCGGCAGCGGTTCCGCCGCTGAAACCGGGGCGTTTGGCAATGCGCTGAACGTTCCGCTGGAGCCGATGACCGGCGGAGCCGGGATGCGCCGCGCCTGGGGCGAAGTGATCCTGCCCGCGGTCGAGGACTTCCGGCCTGACCTTATCGTGATTTCCGCCGGGTTCGACGCCCATGCCGACGATCCGCTGGCCAATCTGAACTGGTCGACAGAGGATTTCGCCTGGGTCACCAGGGCCATCTGCGAGGTGGCGGACCGGGTCTGCCGGGCGCGAGTGGTCTCGACTTTGGAGGGCGGCTATGATCTGGACGCGCTGGCGGCGTCGGTGGCGGCGCATGTGAACGTGCTGATGGAGGCATCATGAGCGACAAACCGGTCGGCGAGATGAGTTTCGAAGAGGCGATGGCCGCGCTGGAGGCGATCGTCGGGCAGCTCGAATCGGGAGATGTGGAGCTGGAGAAATCCATCACGCTCTATGAGCGCGGCGCGGCGCTGAAAAAGCGCTGCGAGGAAAAGCTGAAGGAAGCCGAAGAGAAGGTGGCGGCGATCACCCTGGACGAACAGGGCAACCCGACCGGGACGACGCCGGTCGAAGGTATGTAAGTGCCGGGCCGGTTTGGAGCGACGCAAACCGAAGATCGCCAGCCGCTGCCTTTTGCGCAAGCCCTGGCGCACGCCCGCGAACTGGCGATGGGCAGGCTGCATCTTGCGCTGACGGGGCTTGCCGACCCGGTGGCGGGTGCGATGGGCTATGGCGTGGATGGCGGCAAGGCGCTGCGTGGCTTTCTGGTGATCGAGGGCGCGCTGCTGCATGGGGTAGAACGCGGTCGGGCCGCCCCCGCGGCGGCGGCGATCGAGGCGCTGCATGCCTATAGTCTGGTGCATGACGATCTGCCTTGCATGGACAACGACGACTTGCGGCGCGGCAAGCCCACCGTGCATCGCAAATGGGATGAGGCCACGGCGGTTCTGGCCGGCGATGCGTTGCAAAGTCTTGCCTTTCTGTTGCTGGCCGAGACGCAGTGTCCGCCAGCGCATTGTCTGGCCCTGATCCGGCGACTGGCCGATGCCGCCGGGGTGCGGGGGATGGTCGGCGGGCAGGCGATGGACATCGCCGCCGAGACCGCCGAGGCGCCACTGACGCTGGACCAGATCACCCGGCTTCAGGCCGGCAAGACCGGAGCGTTGATCACATG
Source organism: Paracoccaceae bacterium (assembly GCA_024226455.1). Lineage (GTDB taxonomy): Bacteria > Pseudomonadota > Alphaproteobacteria > Rhodobacterales > Rhodobacteraceae > JAAELR01. The sequence continues at coordinate 17,197 of JAAELR010000030.1, read as the reverse complement.
GTCGGCCACCGCGGGTGCGATCATGGCCGGGGAGGACCACCTCCACTTGCAGAAATACGGCGATGCGCTGGGCCTGGCCTTTCAGATTGCCGACGATATCCTTGATGTCGAGGGCGATGCCCGGACCATGGGCAAGGCGGTGGGCAAGGATGCCGGGCGCGGCAAGGCTACCTTTGTGTCGCTGCTGGGGCTGGGGGGGGCGAAGCGCCGCGCCGAAGATCTGGTGTCACAGGCCTGCGACAGCCTGGAACCCTACGGCGACCGGGCAGAAACCTTGCGGCAGGCGGCGCGCTTCGTTATCTCACGCCAGATGTGATTTCACGGGCGGGCCCGGGGGGAGGGCGGAGTGACAGAGCGACCGCAGACGCCGACGCTGGACCGGGTGCAGATCCCGGCCGATCTTAGAAGTATGAGCGATGCCGAACTGCGGCGCGTGGCCGACGAGCTGCGCGCCGAGACCATCAGTGCGGTCAGCGAGACCGGCGGGCATCTGGGTGCGGGGCTGGGCGTGGTGGAACTGACCGTGGCGCTGCACAGCGTTTTCGACGCGCCGCGCGACCGGCTGATCTGGGACGTCAGCCACCAGTGTTATCCGCACAAGATCCTGACCGGGCGGCGCGACCGGATCCGCACCCTGCGCCAGAAGGACGGGTTGAGCGGCTTCACCAAACGCTCGGAAAGCCCCTATGACCCGTTCGGGGCGGCGCATTCGTCGACCTCGATCAGCGCGGCGCTGGGTTTTGCCGTGGCGCGCGATCTGGGCGGGGCGCCGGAGCATGGGCTGGGCGACGCCATCGCGGTGATCGGCGACGGCTCTATGAGTGCGGGTCAGGCATTCGAGGCGATGAACAATGCCGGTCATCTGGGCAGGCGGCTGTTCGTGGTGCTGAACGACAACGAGATGAGCATCTCGCCGCCGGTGGGGGCCTTGTCGTCCTATCTGTCGCGGCTTTACGCGGGGGCGCCGTTTCAGGAACTGCGGGCGGCGGCCAAGGGCGCTGTCAGCCTGCTGCCGGAACCGTTTCAGGAGGGCGCGCGGCGGGCCAAGGAGATGCTCAAGGGCATGACCGTGGGCGGCACCCTGTTCGAGGAACTGGGCTTTTCCTATGTGGGGCCGATCGACGGGCATGACCTGGACCAGTTGCTGCCGGTGTTGCGCACCGTTCACGACCGCGCCACGGGGCCGACGCTGATCCATGTGATCACACAGAAAGGCAAGGGCTTTGCCCCCGCCGAGACGGCGCATGACAAGGGCCATGGGGTCGGCAAGTTCGACATGGTCACGGGCGAGCAGAAAAAGGCGCCCTCGAACGCGCCGAGCTATACCAAGGTGTTCGCCCAGGCGCTGCTGGAAGAGGCGGTAGAGGACGACAGGATCGTCGCGTTGACTGCGGCTATGCCGGACGGGACCGGGTTGAACCTGTTCGCCGAGCGCTATCCCAGCCGCTGTTTCGACGTGGGCATCGCCGAACAGCATGGCGTTACCTTCGCCGCCGGGCTGGCGGCGGGCGGGATGAAGCCGTTCTGCACGATCTACTCGACCTTTCTGCAGCGCGGTTACGATCAGGTGGCGCATGATGTCGCCCTGCAGCGGCTGCCGGTGCGATTCGCCATCGACCGGGCCGGGCTGGTCGGTGCCGACGGAGCGACCCATGCGGGCGCGTTCGATATCGCCTTTCTGGCCAATCTGCCCCACATGGTGGTGATGGCCGCCGCCGACGAGGCAGAGCTGAAGCACATGGTCGCCACCGCGGCGGCCCATGACGACGGCCCCATCGCCTTTCGCTTTCCACGCGGCGAGGGGGTGGGCGTCGAACTGCCCGAGCGCGGCGAGGTGCTGGAGATCGGCAAGGGCCGCATCGTGCAGCAGGGCAAGGGTGTCGCGATCCTCTCGTTCGGGGCACGGCTGAAGGAAGTGACCGATGCCGCCGAGGCGCTGGCCGCGCGCGGTATCCGGCCCACGGTGGCGGATGCACGTTTTGCCAAGCCGCTGGACCGCGACCTGATTCTTGGGCTGGTCGAGAATCACGACGCACTGATCACCATCGAAGAGGGCGCCATCGGCGGTTTCGGCAGCCATGTGGCGCAGCTTTTGTCCGAAGAGGGCGTGTTCGACAGCGGCTTGCGCTATCGTTCGATGGTGCTGCCGGACACATTCATCGACCAGTCCAGCCCGCATGACATGTATGCCGTCGCGGCCATGAATGCCGAGCATATCGAGGCCAAGGTGCTGGACCTGATGGGTGTGACGTCAATGGCCAGCCGCCGAGCCTGATGCCGGAATCCAACACTTGGAAAACTTACTGCAACAGGACTTGGGCAAGGCATGGTCAATCGGTTTGTGCCGTACTAGCCTAGGCAAGGACCAAATAGGAGCAATCCAATGAAGAATACTATCCTCGCAGGCGTGATTGTGCTCGTGGCGGGCGCGGCCTCGGCTGGCGGCTATAGCGATCCGGTCGTCGAAACATACGTCGCTCCCCAAATCATCGAAACCGAGACCGTTCGGTCGTCGGGCAGCGATGAGTGGGCTGGCATCATGCTGGCCTTCCTGACCATCGTCGTTCTTGGCGCCGGCGTCCTCAACTAGGCCACGCCCAGCAATAATGCAGATCAGGCCGCGGTTCTAGCCAGCGGCCTTTTCGGCGTTCAGAAGTGCGCGCAACCCGACGCGATAGTCGGGATAGAGCAACCTGACCCCCAGTTCGTCCTTGATCCGGTCGTTGCGGACCTTTTTCGATTCGGCATAAAAGCTGCGCGCCATCTCTGTCATCGCGGCGGTGTCATGGTCGATGGCAGGCGGCAGGGGCAGGCCCAGCAGTTGCGCCGCGTGTCCGATCACATCCTGCGGCGGGGCCGGGTCGTCGTCGCAGACATTGTAGATCGCGCCGGGGTTTGGGCGGGCCATCGAGGCGGCCAGCACCTGGGCGACATCGTCCACATGGATGCGGCTGAACACCTGCCCCGGCTTGATGACTCGCCGCGCCGTACCGCGCCGCACCTTGGCAAAGGGGCCGCGCCCGGGGCCGTAGATGCCGGCAAGCCGGAAGATATGCAGCGGCAGGCCGGTATCTGCCGCCAGATGCTGCCACTCGGCCTCGGCGATAACCCGGTGACGGCCGCGCCGCGTGGCCGGTGTCAGCGGGGTCGTCTCGTCGACCCAGCCGCCCCGATGGTCGCCGTAAACCCCAGTGGTGGAAAGATATCCCACCCATTGCAGACCATTGGCCCAGGCGGCGAGCTGATCGCGCAGGCGGCCCAGAACCGGATCGCCCGCCACGTCCGGGGCGGCAGAGATCAGCAGATGTGTGGCCTTTCGCAGCGCCGGTTCAACATCCTGACCCGGCCATAGCAAGGTCTCGACCCCCTCGACCGCTGTGCCGGTCCTGTCACCGCTGCGCGTGGTGCCGGTGATCGACCAGCCCTGCGCCAGCAGCAGCAGCGACAGCGCCTGCCCTGTATAGCCATGGCCAAATGTCAGCAAGGTCCCCGTCATGGCGCCCTTGTCGGTGCAGGCGCGGCCATGTGCAAGCACAATGGCATGGGTTGTCCGATGCTGTTGGGCCGGGGTTGGTCCCGGTCTTGGCGCCGGACCTGACAGAGGCTAGAATCGGGCAACCAAGGAGGACCCCATGCCCGATCCCAATCTCGACAGCGCCTATGCGCTGGATGGCGACGATGACATCAGGCGGCTCTATGCCGACTGGGCCGAGACCTATGACAGCGGCTTTGCGGTCGACATGGATTTCGACCTGCCGCAGAAAATGGCCGGAGCTTTTGCCAATGCTGGCGGCGGCGGGCCGGTGCTGGATTTCGGCTGCGGCACGGGGCTTTTGGGCGCACAGCTGGCCGCGCGCGGCATCGGGCCGATCGATGGCGTGGATCTGTCCGCCGAAATGCTGGGCGTCGCGGCGCGCAAGGGCGCCTATCGCGACCTGATCGAGGGGAACCTGCTGGACGGGCTGTCGCTGCCCGAGGGCAGATGGGCGGGAATCACCTCGTCGGGTACCTTCACGCTGGGTCATGTGGGGCCAGAGGCGCTGGACGCGCTTTTGCCGCTGGCGGCCCCCGGAGCGCTTTTTGCCCTGTCGATCAACCGGGCGCATTTCGAGGCGGCGGGATTTGCTGCGAAATTCGATGGGATCGCCGACCGCATCACCGGTCTGGAGTTGCCCGAGATGCGGTACTACGGCAAAAACGCGACCGGAGAGCACAAGAACGACACCGGGTATATCGCCCTGTTCCGCAAGGTTTAGACCGTGTCGCGTTGAATTGGGTTTACTCTTGGTCGAACGCGACACGGTCTGAGGCAGCCCTCTTCGCCACCTGCGGCAAACCTGTGACCGCCGGGCCCGCAGTTCAGCGCTTGATTCGGCAGACCCTGACCAGCCCCAGATTGGTGCAGACCTTGACCGCTCTGGTTCTGGGTGGCGATCTGGGGATACTGGCTTGCCATTGCGTGTACGCCTGCTCGCTCTGGCTGCGCAGCGCGGCAAGTTGGCTGGCGTTCAGATGCCCCGTCGCCGCAACCCCCTGGTGCGATTGCCAGGCGGCTATCGCCTCGCGGCTGCGCCTGCCAAGCACACCATCGGTACCGCCGGGATCGTGGCCCAGAAGCTTCAGACGGCGCTGCACTTCGCGGCGCTCGGTCCGGGACAGGGCCAGTGCGGCCTCGGTGGCCTCGGTTCCCAGCCCCTCCGCGATGGCTGCCGGTTCCGCATCCTCGGGGCACAGCGAAAAGAGCTTGCCGTCTTTTTCGAACGAGCTGTCAGAGCGCTTGCCCAGCGTCCAGTGCTGATCGGGCTGCGCCATGCCCTCGCCGGTACAGGCCAGCCGCGCCTGATAGGTTTCACCGCTATCGTCTAGCTCTGCCACGGTACAATCCATCCCGTCGCCATAGCGCAGCCGCGCGCCCTTGACCGAGATCGACAGGGTATAGGCCGCCTCTCCAAGCTGGGCATAGCGGTCGGTGGCGCCGGGGCCGCAAAGCCCGGCATCGGCCACATAGGTTCCGGAAGGGTAGGGAAACACCCCGGACTGCGCCGGGGCCGGGCCTTGACTGCAGGCCGGCACCGCTCCGGCAGAGTTTGCCGTCAGCAGCGTCGTTGCCTGCTGCAGGCTGATGGCGGACCCGGCGGCAAAGCAGTACTCTGCCTGAAACTCGCCCAGCGCCGCCGCGGTCTTGCGCCCGCGCGCCCCGTCCATCGGGCCGGCGTCGTAACCTGCGAAATTCAGGGCGCGCTGCAGTTCCAGCACATTGCCACCCGTGATCAGGTGCGCCATGGCGTCGGGACTGTCGGTGCTGTTCTCGAAGGTCCAGCCCTGACGTTGGGTGGCGATCAGCTCTGCATCGCGGAAATCGTAGAACCCCACATGCAGACCGGCGACCTCGCAGGCCCGGCAACCATTGGTCAGGACATCGGTGATCACGAAACGCTGGATGCCGCCGGGCAGATCCCGGTGGGCGCCGATGCCGATCCGGCCCGAGGCGAAGGCCTGCGGATACCGGCGCAGTACGCGGCGGCTGCCGGCGTCGCGCGGATTGTCCTGTTCGATGAACTGGCCGGGCGGGATGATTCGGTCACCGGTCACGAACGCCACCTGGTAGTTGGTGTTGGCCAGGAACGGGATCAGCACCTCGGCAACATCCACGGTTCCGTGTTCGCGCAACCCCTGCAACAGCGCCTCGACGCCCAGCGCATTGTCTTGCGAGGCCAGCCGGGCGAATCGCAGCGAGTCCTCGCTGGCCCCGTTGTCGCGCAGGCAGTGGTACCACGCCTCGGCCCCATGGTCGTATTTGGCGCTGGTGCAATCCATTTCGCCGATGCCGGGGTCGACAATCGCCGAAACGCCGATCTCGAACCCCTCGGGGATATCGGGCAGGCCAGCGGAGGTGGTCTCGGGGGTTTCAACGGCTGTGTCTGGTTCGACCCCGGGGAACCAGGCGTCCCATTCCTGCCGCATGGCGCTGTCATTGGCGCATTTGACAAAGCTCAGCCCGCCGGTGCCCTCATAGGCGCCCCGGATCTCGGTGAAGGCCTGCGCCGAATGGCGCTGGAGCACCCATTTCGCGTCGAACTCGTCGGCGGATTCCTGGCATGTGCCGTGAAACCGCGTGCCGCCGGGAACCCTGGTGGTGCTGTCGGGCGCGCAGGTCAGGTGATAGCCAAAACTGATCGTGTCACCGATGATCAGGCGCAGCTGATCGATGCCGTTGTCCTGCAGAACCAGGCTACCATCGCAATGCCCCGCTTCGGTGAAATAGACCCCGGTTTCCAACTGGTGCAATTCGCCCGTAACCGGCGTGGTTGCGGGCGCCGGATCAGCGACGCCGCCCTGCGCCGCGAAATGCGCCAACGGGTCGATCCAGCCGTTTTCGGCGGCCTGTTCGATGGTAGAGATCAGCGGCGCCCGGTCAACGCCCCAGCCATTGGCGGTGTCGATGGCAGCGGTCACGCTGAACATGTTGACGCCCCAGTGCAGATGCGACCCGGTGCCGGCCCCGGCGACTAAACCAAGCTCTGTGTTGCCGGCGACAACGTCCTGCCCCCGTGTCAGGCTGCTGCGAATATGGCCGAAGACATGCTCGAAACCCGTCCCGGAATCGCGGACCACCAGGTAAAACCCCGACGGATCGTCGCCCGTGGTTCGGTTGACGATGACCTGCCCCGAGAACGGCGCGACGACAACAGTGCCCTCGGGTGCGGGGATATCCATGCCCAGATGCTGGGCCGGTGGGTCGAGAATGGCGGCAGAGCCCGGATCGTAAAACCCGGCCGAAACGGAAAGATCCCATCCGGCAACCGGGCTTTTCATTTCGGCCCGGGCGATCGACACCGGCCCCGCCAGCAGCATAGTCAGAAAGACGCAAAGAATTCGCCACATGATCGGGCCCTCGCTGCCGGTGGTTACCTGGTCACTATTGCCCAGAGCGCCGACGAACTCAAACCCGACCGGGCTGGCCGTTTAGCCGCAGGCCGCTCGCCCTTGGGGTTTTAGGCCGGGGCCGGAAAGCTATTCACTGTTGCCGCGCGCGAGGACCAGGATCTCGATCCGCTTCAGCTCGCGCAGAATGCGCTCGGCGTGGATATGCGGCGCCAGGCTGACCTTGATCAGTGTTGCCATGATCAGCGCCGTCGCCGCCGAAAGTCCAAGTTTCAGGGCCGGCAGAACCTCTGTCGCGGCGAAGAATTTCACCCCCCAGACGATGGCAAGCACAAACAGCGCCACCTGTGCGATCCAAATCACCCAGAACACCCAGGCCAGCCGCCCCTGGCGCATGGAGCGGACCAGTCCCAGCCAACCATGCGGCTGCGACGATCGCAGCAGATGCTCTTCGGTTTCGTTGGTCAGTTCGCCGATACGCGTGTCGAGATAGTCCATGCCCAGTTCCTTTGCCCGGTTTCGACCCGGGGCGCGCGCCCGTCTGTGCAAAAAGCAAACAGGTCAGCGCACCCGCACTTGTTCACGAAAATCGGCTGTGCGCCCCGGTCTGTCAACCGCAAAGACAAGGATCGAGGTGCTGAGGGGTCGGTCGGGACCGACAGGTTCGCATCCAGCGCCGGGCATGGCCCCCGGCTGAGCCGGTCAGATGACGGCCAGAGCCCGAACTGACATCGCTTGCCAGATTCTGCCCTTGTTCAATATCAGGTACCCTGCCCTTTCCCGGGGCCCTTGCAAGGGGCTGCAATCGCGCGGGGTGTCGCCGATGGCCACTGCTATGGCGATCGGTGGCTCGTCCCGGACCGGGCGGGCCCTTTTCGTAAGCTGGACACCAGTCTCAGACTGCGGCGAAGCGCCGTTGCCGCCGACCCGGCGACGATGACCCAAAGCCCGATCTCGAGCGTATCCAGTTTCAGCCCGGGCACGGCGACCAGCACGCCTCCCACAGCGGCAATCGTCGCCGCCGCCATCCGGTGCTGTTTGGCCATCGGGCCGGAAAAGTCCGGGCCGCAGCCGACCGATGTGCCCAGTTCACGGATATAGGCTGTCAGCACGGCCAGGGCGGCAGCCGCCCAGCCGAGCGCGATGGCTCCGGCCCCGAGCCCCATGCCTGCGAGGATCAGGATGTCTGCCGGACGATCGGGGGCCTCGTTCCAGAAGGCGCCCGTTGGGCTTTGCTTGCCGCCCTCGATTGCTACCATGCCGTCGAACAGGTTGCACAAAAGGCGCAGCTGTATCCCAAGCGCCCCGGCGACAAGGCAAAGGATCCGGACAGCTCCCGTGGCTTCCGCAGAGGCCCAGAACGCAGCGCCCGCCAACGCCGAAAACAGCACCGAGGCCGCAGAGATCTGGTTGGGCGTGACCGACGTTCGCGCCAGCGCGCGCGCCACGCGCCCGGCTAGTGCGGTGTTTCTGCTTTTCAGGGGCCGGCGGGACGGATCAGCCATCTTTGACGAGCCTCCATGTGTACAAGGCCGCATAGCTGGTGGCGACGAAGAAGGGCACGGCGATTGTGGCCCACAAGGCGGGCGTTCCGGCGAGCATGTGCACCGTGGTCAGCAGCGTCGCCGAAATTGCCGCCGCAGCCATCGGGGCCAGCCAGGGGCGCGTTGGCTGGCGGGCAACGACAAGCTCGACGGCCCATTTCAGCAGCAGCGTGATCCCCGCCGTCAACGCCCCCTGAACCGCGAAAGCCAGGGCCGGGGCCGGCCAGGGAAAGGCGCGATTGGCGAAGGCCGCCCAGCTTCCCATCAGCACAAGGCCCCCAAGGCCATGCGCCAGGTTCGATCGCAGCAGGCTCATACCGCGGACCAGAAGTAGCGCGTCAGGTGAAAGAAGATCGGGGCCGAGAAGACCACGGAATCAAGTCGGTCGATGAACCCGCCATGCCCTGCGATCAGGTGGCCCCAGTCCTTTACCCCCTTGTCGCGCTTGATCGCCGACATCACCAGGCCGCCGAAAAAGCCCAGCTGTGTGACGACCAGGGCCATGAGGAAGGCCTGCAGAGGGGTGAAAGGCGTGAGCCACCAAAGACCCGCCCCCGCAAGCGAGGCGGTAAGCGTGCCGCCGATGAACCCCTCCCATGTTTTCGATGGCGAGAGCCCGGGCGCGATCTTGCGCCGCCCGCAGAGCTTGCCCCAGATGTATTGCATCACGTCCGAGAATTGCACCGTGAAGACCAGAAAAGCGATCAGCAGGATGGACTTGCCTTCGTAGCCCTCGATCCGGAGTGTCAAAAGTGCCGGCACGTGCGAGGCGGCGAAGACGCAGATCATAAGGCCCCACTGGGTTTCTGCCACCCGGTTCAGAAAGGCGTCCGTATCGCCCCGCAGGACCGCAAGGATGGGCAGAAACAGAAACCCGTAGACCGGAATGAAGATCGAGTAGAGCCCGTACCAGTCCATGCCGATCAGGATGTACTGAACCGGCAGGATGACAAAGAACCCCGCGGCCAGCGCCCAGTGGTCGCCGCGACGCTTTTCGGTCAGGGTAAGGAACTCGCGAAGCGCGGCAAAGGAAAGCACCGCAAACAGGATCAGAACCCCGATGCGCCCGGCGAGCAGCGCAAGGCCAAGCAGGCCCACCATGGCCCACCACGCCACGATCCTGGCGTTGAGGTTCTCGATTGTGGCGTTCATGCCGTCGGCGTTGAAACGGCGGTGCAGGATGGCGCCGGCGATGGAGGCGACGATCAAAATGGCAAGCACGCCCGCCATGAGCGCAAGGAATTCGGCATGGGGGGTCATGGTGCGGTGTCTTTCGCCGGGGCAAGTGCGAGCAAAGCCGTTTGCGCGCGCTCGAGAAAGGCTTCCTTTGGCTCGTCCGGCTCGATGTGAACCGGGACGCCGAAGCCAACGGTGCAGATCAGCGGCACCGGCACGGTCTCGCCTTTTGGCATTACGTGGTTCAGGTTCGAAATCCAGACCGGGACGAGGTCGACATCCGGCCTGGCCGTTGCCAGATGGAACAGCCCTGATTTGAAGGGCAGAAGCGAGGCTTGCGTTGTGTTGCGGGTTCCTTCGGGGAACAGGATCAGCGAGGCGCCGGTGTCGAGCGCTTCCACCATCTGGGTGATGGGGTCCATTGTTCGGGTTTCGGGGTTGCGGTCGATCAGGACCGCGCGAAACACGGCTTGTCCGATGAACTTGCGAAGCCCTGAAGTCAGCCAATAGTCGGCGGCGGCCACGGGTCGCGTGCGCGAACGCATGGCGGGGGGCAGGACGGTCCAGATCAGGACGAAATCACCATTGCTGGTGTGGTTGGCAAAGTAGACCCGCTGGTGGGGAACGGGCTCTATCCCGTCCCAGATCGCACGCACAGCGGTGATCAGTCGCGCGAAAAGCGCGATGCACTCACCGACAAGCCACACGAGCAAAGAGTGTATCACAGCCGACCCCGTCTTCTTGTCATTGCGCCCAGCCTGCCACGAAAGCGTGCCCGGCAACAGGCCTGGATTCCTTACTCGGTTTCGCGGTCTTGCTCTACCGCCTCTGGCACCCAAAGGTATGACCCCGCGTGGCGACCGCACACCAATTGCCCGGCGGCTCATTGCCCGACCGGGCCCACTGTGCCAGGCCGGACATGGCCGCACATGGCCGGGCTAGGTTGCGTATGTCGATCCTTCCTCGTCCAGAATCGCCTTCAGCTCGTTCAGGTGCCGGGCGGCCTGGTTGTCATAGACCTCGACCTCTGACGCCACGCTCTCGGCGACCTCGTCGCTCAGCACCCGCAGCGGTCGCCCGGTCTGCAGCGCGCGGATATATGTCTCGGCGGCGCGTTCGAAGAAATACATCCGGTTGAACGCCTCGGCCACCGTGCTGCCGATGGTCATGACGCCGTGATTGCCCATGATCATCACTGTCTTCTTCGGGTCGCCAAGCAGCCCGGCACAACGCTCGCCCTCAGCCTCGAAAGCCAGCCCGCCATAGTTTTCGTCGATCACACAGCGGTCAAAGAACATCGCCGTGTTCTGGTCGATCGGCGGCAGGTTCGAATCTGCAAGGCTAGCCAGAACCGTGGCGTGGATCGAATGCACATGAACGGCGCAGCGCGCGTGCGGGCAGTGCCGGTGGACGGCGCTGTGCAGGCCCCAGGCGGTGGCATCCGGCGCGTTGGGCTGGTTCAGCGTGTCGGGGTCGTTGGCGTCCAGCAGCAGCAGTTCGGATGCCCTGATGCGGCGGAAATGAACCTGGTTGGGGTTCATCAGGAAACGGGTGCCGTCCTCGTTCACTGCCAGGCTGAAATGGTTCGACACCGCCTCGTGCAGGTTCAGCCGTTCGGTCCAGCGCAACGCCGCCGCAAGATCGACCCGTTCGGGCCAGTGATCCATGTTCGGGCAGGGTTGCTGGCGTGCGGGTTCCATTGCGGCCTCTGTCCGGTTGCATCGAGTTTTGACCGGTCTGGTCAGGTTTGCTTTGCCCTGCCAAGCTTTTTGCGACGTTGTTTTTCGCTTTTGCACCGCGGGCATTCCATGGCAACAGGGCTGGAGATACCGGGAGAGGGCCGGGAAAAGACCGGCTTCCCCAAAAGACCGCCCCGCAGGGCGGCACAGCAGCGAAGGGCTGGAATACGTGTCGACAAAGGAAATCCGCCTCGATCTGGAAGCAACGCTGACCCAGGCCGTTTACGGCCACGGGCACGCGCATTACGGATATTGGCCCGACGGGGTTCCGCAGGTCCTGTCGCTGCAATCGCTGGGTCAGGCGCAGCAGGCCTATTTCGACCTGCTGGTCTCAAGGATCCCAAAGGGAACCCGGACCATCCTCGACGTCGGCTCTGGCACCGGGGCCAATGCGCTGGGGCTGACCGAAAAGGGCTATGCGCTGGAGTGCCTGTGCCCGTCCGAGCATCTCAATGCGCTGGCCCGCGGCAAGCTGCGGGGGGATGTCCTTGTGCATGACCTGAAGTTCGAGGACTACGACACAGAGCGAACCTTCGATCTGTGCATGTTCGCCGAAAGCTTTCATTATATCGACCTGGCCCAGGCGCTGGCCAAGCTGGCCCGCCATGCGGACCGGCATGTGCTGATCTTCGACTATTTCCGCAAGGACGCCGCCGAGGCCGAGGGCGGCACCCGCGGCACCCATGCCGAATTCCGCCGCATGGTCGAGGATCAGGGCGTGTTCGAGGTGCTTGGCGACGAGGACCTGACCCAGGCCATCCTGCCGACCTTCGTGGTGCTTGACCACATGCGAACCAACCTGTTCGGACCCTTCGCCCAGAGGGCCCGCGCCGCGCTGGGAAAGGCTTATCCGATCCGGGCGAAGCTGGCCGAATGGCTGCTGGGCCGCAAGCTCGACAAGATCGGCCGCCCCGGCGGGCGCGCCGAGAGCTTCCCCGAGCGGCTCGAGTACCGGTTGATCCTGATGCGGCGGATCTGACAGCCCGATCTGGCCGCGCTCCTGCGCATCAGAGCCGGGGTAACTTCGTCCTGGTCACCAATCGGTCCCAGGAGGGTCTGGGGGGTGGAACCCCCCGGGTCGGTCGGATCGCGCAAGCGATCCGAAAACCCTGCTCAGGCAGTCAGCCCTTGCGGTTCTTCCAGCCCGTTGGCCCGGCAACAGGCGGTCAGGGTGTTGGCCAGCAGACAGGCGATGGTCATCGGCCCGACCCCGCCGGGCACCGGGGTGATGGCGCCTGCCACAGCCGCACAGCTGTCGAAATCGACATCGCCCACCAGCCGGGTCTTGACGCTGCCGTCCTCTTTGGTGCCCCGTTCAGGCGCCTCGATGCGGTTGATGCCCACGTCGATCACCGTTGCGCCGGGTTTGATCCAGTCGCCCGGCACCATCTGCGGTCGGCCCACCGCCGCCACCACGATATCGGCGCGCCGAACGGTGCCGGGCAGATCCTTGGTGCGTGAATGCGCCACGGTCACGGTGCAGCTGTCCTTGATCAGCAGTTGCGCCATCGGCTTGCCGACGATGTTCGAGCGCCCGATCACCACCGCGTCCAGCCCCGACAGGCTGCCATGATGGTCGCGCAGCATCATCAGGCAGCCCAGCGGCGTGCAGGGCACCATCGATTTCTGCCCGGTCCCCAAAAGCCCGACATTCGAGATATGAAAGCCGTCCACATCCTTGGCCGGGTCGATCGAGTTGATCACCAGATCCTCGTTCAGATGCCCCGGAAGCGGCAGTTGCACCAGGATGCCATGCACCGCCGGATCGCCGTTCAGCTTGTCGATCAGCGCCAGCAGATCCGCCTCGGCAGTGTCGGCATTGAGCTTGTGCTCGTAAGAGTTCATCCCGGTCTCGACGGTCATCGTGCCCTTGGAGCGCACATAGACCTGGCTGGCCGGATCCTCGCCCACCAGCACCACCGCCAGCCCCGGTGTGATGCCGCTTTCGTCCTTTACGCGGGCGACGTGCTTGGCCACGCGGGCGCGGACATCCGCCGCAAACGCTTTTCCGTCGATGATCTTGGCTGTCATGACATTGTTCCTTCGGTTCTATGGCCGTCTCCCGCGGGCGGCAGTCAAGCCGCGGGACCGGCATGGGTGCAAGTCCTAAAAATCAGTCGACGCAAACGCCGCCTGATAGTGATCTTTCTGCATTTGGGCCGCCAGCACGGCGTTGCTCATCAGCGTGGCCACCGTCACCGGGCCAACACCGCCGGGCACGGGCGTGATCCAGCCGGCAACCCTGGAGCAGCTGTCGAAATCGGCGTCGCCCACTGTCTTGCGTCCATCGGGCGTGTCGATGCGGTTGATGCCGATATCGATCAGCGCACAGCCGGGTTTCAGCATCTCGCCGGTGACAAGCCCCGTCCGCCCAACGGCGACAAATACTGCATCCGCCGCCCGCGAATGCATCGCCACCTGGCGGGTCATGTGGTGGCAGACGGTCACCGTCGCCCCCAGCCCCATCAGCAGGAACGCGATGGGTTTGCCGACAATCTCGGAATGGCCGATCACCGTGGCGTTCAGGCCCTCGATATCAAGCGGCAGGGTCTTGAGGATCTCTACCGCGGCCACGGCGGTGCAGGGGCCGAGTGCGAGATCGTTATAGACGATGTTGCCGATGGATGCGGGATGCATGCCCTCTACATCCTTCAGCGGGTGCACCGCCTTTTGCAGCGCCTTTACCGGGATGTGACCGGGCAGCGGGCGCTGGATGATGATACCGTGCACGCGCGGATCCGAATTCAGCCCCTGCAGAATGCCCGAGAGCTGTTCCAGCGAGGTTTCGGTCGGATAGCTGCGCGCCTCGAACTCGACCCCGGCGCGTTCAGCCGCGCGGCTCTGGTTGCGGACGTATAGGTCGGAGGCAGACGAATCACCGACCGAGACCGACACCAGCCGCGGCTGCCAGCCTGCCTGCGCCAGCTCTGCCGCCTGCGCCGCCGTCTGCTGGTTCACCTCTGCGGCGATGGATTTGCCGTCGATCAGGGTTGCCGACATGGGTGGCCTTTCCGTTCTGCATGGTCGAATTCTGTGCCCCGTTGACCACGGACGCCTGCCAAGGTCACCCCCAAAAAACGACACGATGAATGCTCGTACCGGCAAATCTGCGCCCTGGGGGCCGGATAAAGGCTCCGATGGCGCGACCAGCGTGCCAATGCGCGAGCAAGGCCCGCGCAAGTCGCGTATCGCCGATTGGATCCGGAAAACCCTGCGACGGCGAATTCACCGCGTTGGCGGCGAAACAGGTTTTGATCCGCCGCGTTAACCATCGTGTCAGAAATACCACCCACAGTTCAGAATTTCTTGGTTTTCGTTTGTTCCCGCGGGGGCATTTGAATAGCTTTGCTGCATCGTTCCTTGCATCAGGTCGCGGGTTTTGTCCGCCGGGAGATTAGAATCGTGCTGCTTCGCCTCATTTTGCTCGCTCTTGGGCTTGTCGGACTCGGTCTGACCGCGCCCACAATCGCCACCGCCTCTGACGGCGCAGATCCGAAAATGCAGCTTTTGTTCATCGGCGCCTCGCCCCAGGACGGTGCACCGGGCGGGGTTCCGACCGACATGCCGGTGATCGCCATCGACAGCCTGCCCGCCGCCGAGGACGCCCAACAGACCGTATTCGCCGCCCGGCTGCGCGCCAGCCCGGTCTCTACCTTTGTCAGCGCACCCAGCGAAACCCACGCGCAGTTCGAACAGTTCTTCCTGATCACCGAGGTGGCGCTGCTGCAGGGCGAGGCCGGTTACCAGATCGGGCTGGGCGGAGAAGAGCTTTCGCTGAGCGATTTCGCGGACCGCGCCTCTGCCGTGGTCGGCGCGTTCAATCCCAAGCATCGCCGCGTCGGCTTTGTCCGCGTCACCGACGAGGCTGACGTGTTTCCACTGGCGATCAGCGACGTGCAGGCGGCGCTGAACGGCATAGGGTTCGACCTGATGGTGGTGATGATCGGTGCCGACGCCGGCGCGGGCACCTGTTCCGACGCCCCTGCCCAGGCGCTGCATTACAGCCTTGTCAGCGGCCTTGCCGACCGGGCGCCCTTTGGCAATGCCGACGGCGTGTCGACCGCCGCCGAGGTCGAGGCCTACCTGACCCGAGCCCTGAACCGGCTGGTGGCGCGCGACCCGGTCTGCGGGCCAAAATACAGCCTGCTGATCAAGTCCTCGAACGATCCCGGCCAGGAACTGGTGGCATTCACGGGCCGCTCGTCCTTTACCGAGATGGAGACCGGGCTTTACAACGAGACCTTCGAGGCGATGTTCATGATGGAATCAGAGAACCGCGAGGGGGTTCACGAGTTTCTTGCCAACTGTCTTTATTGCCCCAACGAAAAGGCGCTGACAGACCGGCTGCGCGACATGGAAGAGTTTGCCCGCGCCGACGCGCTGGAGGCCGAGATCTGGAACCGCATCAAGAGCGACGGCCAGCCCGAACGGCTAGCGATCTACCTGGAGAATTGCGCGCTTTGCACCTACCGCGACGAGGTCGAGGCCAGGATCATCGAGATCGACGCCAAGGCGCGCGCCTTCGATGCCGAGGCCAAGGCCTATCGCGCCGCGTTCAATACCCGTGATGTGGCGGCCTTGCGCAGCTATGCCGACGACTGCGTCGCCTGCACGCATCAGGCCGAGGCGCGCAAGCTGGTGGAACAGATCGAATCCGACGCCGCCTATCAGGCCGAACGGGCCAGCTTTCAGACCGCGCTCGACAGCCACGACGCCGGGTTGATGCAGACCTGGCTGGACGGTTGCAGCATCTGCGAGGGCCGCGATACCGTGTCCGCCGCGCTGGTGGTCGAGGCCAAGCGCGCCGAGTTCAGCTCGCCCTGCTTCGAGATGGCCGGCGTGCCGCAGCTTGGCGGCCCACGCAAGCTGGAAGCGATAGATCAGTCGAAAGCGCTCAATATCTGCGAAGCTGCGGCGAAGGAGTTCCCCGACGACGGAGCGATTCGCACCACACTGGGCCGGATCGCACAGGCCGGTGGAGATTTCGAGACCGCCAAGGCCTCTTATGCCTTCGGCATGGAAGACGCTGTCCCGTCGGCCTTCGGTCTTGCGGCATACTCTCACTATGCGCCGCCGCAGGGCGGAGAGATCGACCTCGACACCGCCGAGGAACTGGCCCGCGAGGGCGCCAACCTTGGCGACTGGCTGAGCCAGGAGATCCTGACAGTGCTCTATTCCAAGGACCTGATCC
The DNA here is from genome assembly GCA_024226455.1 of Paracoccaceae bacterium. Classification (GTDB taxonomy): domain Bacteria; phylum Pseudomonadota; class Alphaproteobacteria; order Rhodobacterales; family Rhodobacteraceae; genus JAAELR01. Next base: position 662 of record JAAELR010000030.1, on the reverse strand, counting down.
CCGGCAAGTCGCCCGAGGACGCGTTCCGCATAGCCGAGAACATCGCCAAAGAGGGCAACGCACTGGCCCAGTTCTTCGTCGGCTACTATTTTCTGACCGGCACCGGCGTGGCGCAGGACGGTGAACAGGCTGCCGTCTGGCTTGGTAAATCGGTCGATCAGGGTTACACCCACGCCTACAGCTTTCTTGCCGAACTGCACGAGACCGGCGCCACGGGCGAGCCGCTGCCCGACAGGGCCGCCGATCTTTACTGGACGGCGCTGGAACTGGGCGATCCAACCGCCACTGACAGGCTGACAACGCAGCTTTCCAGCCGCAATCGTGAGGTGATTCGCATCATCCAGCAGAAATTGCGCGATCTGGAGGTTTACAGGGGCTCCGTCGATGGTATTGCAGGGCCGAGCACCGTCGCGGCGATCCGCCGTTACACAGAATCCTTGACCGAACAGGGGTAGAACGGGGAATGACGATTTCGAACTGGTTGCGTGGCGGCGTGCTCCTTGCCGCCGCTCTGTCGCTGTCACCGGCCAATGCCGCGGTGATCGCCGACGGGGACTGCCCGCGCGAACCGACCCGGATTGTAGTGCTGGGCGACTCGCTGGCCGATGGGTTGTGGGCGTCGCTGTTCCGCACCTATGCCCGCTGCGACACGGTCGAGACGC